>DASTVZ010000009.1:0-27195 GCA_035758845.1 Vicinamibacterales bacterium | reverse complement strand
CGCGTCGGATCTTTGCAGCGAGTCACGAGCGACAGGCGATGCGCACGCTCGTCTTCTCGCGATCGTCCTTCGCAAACGCGCGCTATCGAGCGTGTCAGCCCTGGCCCTCTCGTGCGGCAAACGGCTCGCACTCCTCGAAACGAAAGTGCAGCCGCAGATTGGTGAGCAACTCACGCTCCCGCTCGATGACGACGAGGTCCTGCGCGACGATGAGGCACCTGAATCCATTCTTTCCGCCACCGGCCTCGCGGACGTCTCGCGTGAGCGCCGGTGGCTGGAAGTAATTCTCGAGGCCGCTCAGCGCGCCACCATTCGCGACTCCAAAGTTGAACGGCTGAAAAGACTTCTTGCGAAAATTCGCGAGCCGGCGATCGTGTTTACGGAGTATCGCGACACGCTTCTCCGCCTCTCCGACGAGCTCCGACTCTCGCATGGCCATATCGCCATCCTTCATGGCGGTATGACGACGAGTGAGCGAGCAACCGCGCAGCAGGAGTTCAATCAGGGAGGGTCACTGCTCCTCGCCACTGACGCAGCGTCTGAAGGACTGAATCTTCAACACCAGTGCCGGACCGTTATTCATTTTGAATGGCCCTGGAGCCCGGCGCGGCTCGAGCAGAGAACCGGGCGGGTCGATCGAATCGGCCAAAAGCACGTCGTCCACGAAATCATGCTCGTCGCGTCGGACACGGCGGAGCGCCTGGTTCTTGCGCCGTTGGCTAAACGAGCGGCACGCGCCCGAGCCGTGATGCAGTCCGGTGCCCGTCTTGCCGACACGCTCTCTGAATCGCACGTGGCATCAGCGATCCTGGAAGGAACGTTTGTCGATCTCTCGCCACCTCTCTTGAATACGGAAACCATCGGCGTCCCGGTCGGATCGGTTCAGGCGGCCCAGGACGAAACGGTCCGTGTCGCAGACCTTCGAACATGGATGCCGCATGCAGCACGGGCGTTGTCGAGGCGCCACGGCATTCCGGTGGTCGCAGTCAGGTCACGCAGTGGGGTTCTCCCACCAGGCGTGTTGAGGATTTACACGCTCATACTCGTTGCTGACGGCGGAGCGGTGATTCACACCGAACTGGTGGTTGTTCACGATCGACGATATATCTGCTGCCTGAAGACCCCTGCCGATGTTCGTCTTGCAATTCAGGCTCTGAGCCTGCCCGACCACGAGAGCCCGGACGTACTACTTCCGTTGTTCCAGGAGCGCATCAAAGAGGTGAGCGCCTGCTGCGCGCGAGTTGGTGCGTCGCTCGGCGAACGTGAAAAGATCGTGGCGGCGCCGCTGACTTCGTCGGCACAGCAACTCGTCCAACGCGGGCTGTTCGATCGGCGCTTGGAGAGCGCAAGCGACAACCGCGGCCGAATTCGTGAAGCGACCATCGAAGAATCCAGTCAACGCACGCATGCAGTGGACGGCTGGTCGCACACTACGGCACGTCTGAAGCTGCAGGCCGTCCTGCTGGTTGCCGAGTCCCCCGCTTCATGATCCCCGGACTATCGGGATCGCTCCTGTCGCACGATGCGCTCAGCGGCGCACTGACGGACATTCGTCGCGGCGCTCCACCGATCAACTATCGGTGGTTTCGTACATGGTATCGGCAGATCGTCCGCGACATGGGGCCGACAAGCGGCGCGCGGCACGTGTACGATCGCGTCGCTGTCCCGCTGGCGTCGGCCCTCGGGCTGGTTCTCATTCCCGTAGCCATGCTGGACAGTGCCGGCGGAATTCATGCGCTCTTATGTAGAGGCCAGACAACCATCGCCCTCTTCGTTGCCACCGCGTGGGGCCGAGATCCAGCAACTGTGTGGCGCGAGGCGGTGCGCGCCGCTATCGGTCATGGGTTGAAGTGGTCTGTGGTCGTTAACGGCCCGGCGGTGCGCATCCTCGATGCCGGTCGCACCTACTCGCGGCGGTTCGTTCAATTCGATCTCGAGATCACGGCAAACGATCGCACTGCTCTGGATTTTTTCTATGCGCTTCTCGGCGCAGACGGCTTCAGCACCGGCGAGACGGCGTTGGACCGCGCGCGGATCTTGTCCGAACAGCATCGTGCAGCCGTTCGTGCATCGCTGCAGCAGGGTGTCTACGATGCGCTCACGTCTTTGTTGCGAGCCTTCGCTGCGGCACGCCGAGCGGCGGCGGATATTACTCCGGCCAGGCTGTTCGAAGAATCGCTGGTAGTGGTTTATCGCATTCTCTTTCTTCTGTTTGCGGAAGCACGAGGATTGGTGCCGAAGTGGCACCCGATCTATCGCGACAGCTACACCATTGAATCGTTGCGGGAATCGACCGAGCGGCTCGCCCGGCCGGCGGGATTGTGGGAGTCGATTCAGGCGATCGCTCGTCTCGCGCACCACGGTTGTCGGGCCGGTACACTCCGCGTGCCGCCATTCAACGGTCGATTGTTCTCGCCGGCGCACGCACCGCTCGCTGATTCGCTGTTGCTGGACGATGGTGCGGTGCGTGAGGCGATGCTTTCGTTGACGACCGTACAACAGGGGACCGTTCGCCGGCGGATTGCCTATACGGATCTGGGCGTTGAACAACTCGGCGGAGTCTACGAGCGGATCCTCGACTACGCCCCGGTCCGATTACCGGGTGATCGCGAGTCATGGACGCTGGCTCGCGCCGGCCGACGGAAAGCGACGGGAACGTACTACACGCCGCGAACGCTCGCTGAATTCCTGGTTCGACGCTCGCTCGCGCCGCTCGTGAATGACGCACGGCCTGAACAGATTCTGGCGCTCCGTGTTGTCGATCCGGCAATGGGGAGCGGCGCATTTCTCGTGGCTGCGTGTCGATATCTCGCAACCGCTTACGAATCCGCGGTGATTCGCGAAGGCGCGTTGTCGTCCGCCGACATCGGCGAAAGCGATCGCGCCGGTTTCCGTCGATTGGTCGCACAGCGATGTCTCTTTGGCGTCGACATCAACCCGATGGCGGTCCAGCTCGCCCGGCTGTCGCTGTGGCTCGCGACGCTCGCGCGCAATAAGCCACTCACCTTCCTGGATCATCACCTCCGGGTCGGCAACAGTCTCGCCGGCGCATCCATCGAGGACGTGCTCCACCCGCCAAGAGCCAACGCGCGATCCGCGCGGCCCTCTGCGCAGTTGCCATTGTTCGACCTCGATCTGCTGGATCGAGACATGCCGACGATAATCGGCTCGCGTTTGTCGCTCGCACTTGCCCCGGACGACACCATCGACCAGGTCCAGACAAAGGAACGGCTGTTGGCGTCACTGCACCGTGCCGACAGTCCACTCACAACCTGGCAACGTGTCGCGAACGTGTGGTGCGCTGATTGGTTCACCGGCGCAGACCAACCACGGTCGGCAAAGGCGTTCGCATCTTTGGTCGATGAAATCGTCGGCCGCGTGCGTATTCTTCCGAGCCACGTCTCCAAGCCGCTCCTGGATAACGCACAGGCCGTCGCGGCCCGAGAACGGTTCTTTCACTGGCAGCTCGAGTTTCCCGAGGTCTTCCATGACCAGGCTCGCCCCGGCAGCGCGCGCGGCTTTGACGCAGTCATCGGAAACCCGCCATGGGAAGTACTTCGCGGCGCAAGAGCATCCGGCGACACCGCACTCACCGCGTTCTCCCGTCAGTCGGGCACATACCGATGGCAAGGTGAAGGGCACGCAAATCTCTATCAGTTGTTTGTCGAACGAGCGCTGACCCTGACACGGCCAGGTGGACGTCTGGCGATGGTGGTTCCGTGTGGCTTTGCGCTGGACCATGGATGCGCCCGACTTCGATCGGCTCTGCTGGATCGAACGTCGATAGACACGTTCATCACCGTCGAGAACCGGGATGCGCTCTTTCCGATTCATCGAGCGCTGAAGTTTCTGCTCGTGACCGCTACGCGCGGAGAGCCGACACGGTCGATTCCCTGCCGATCTGGCGTTCGATCAGGAGCGGATCTCGAAGGTATCCCTGATGTGGGTGACGATCAGGCCATTCATCTCTCACGTTCGATTGTCCAGCGGTTCTCCGGTGATCAGCTCGCAGTCCCGGAGATTCGATGCCGCAGTGACGTCGCAATCCTCGGTCATACGGTGTTCCGGTTCCCACCGCTGTCGTCAGAAGAAGGATGGAGCGTGCGCTTTGGCCGAGAGCTGAACGCCACCGATGATCGGCAGCATTTCGTTCGACTGCCGGCGCCAGGATGCCTGCCCGTTCTCGAAGGCAAGCACATTCACCCGTTTGTCGCCCATGTCGATCGGGTCACGCAATACATTGCGGGCGCGACCGCTGGAAAACTGCTGGGCTCGGGCGCCTTCGAAAGACCTCGACTCGCCTATCGCGATGTCGCGTCAGCCTCGAATCGTCTCACGCTGATTGCCGCCATCGTCCCTGCGCACGTCGTGACCACACACACGCTGTTTTGTTTGAAAGGCGGGATCACCTACGACTTGCAACTCTTTTTGTGCGGCATCTTGAATAGCTTTGTCGCGAACTACCTCGTTCGCATGCGCGTAGGCACGCACGTCACCGTGGCGATCATGGAACGACTGCCAGTACCGCGGCCGCCGATCGATTCATCCGCGTTTGTCCGTATCGTCGCATTGACTAACCGGGTAGTGACGACCCCGGCAGATGACCACGCCGCTGCCAGTCTTCAAGCCGCCGTTGCACATTTGTATCAGTTGAGCTCAAGCGACTTTCAACATGTCCTGGACACATTGCCCTTAGTACCTATTGGCGAACGTCAAGCCGCAATGGAAGAATTCTCGCGGCAGTGATCAACAGTGTCTGCATTACTCACGTGCCCATGGGCCCCGCCCCCATCCGCTCTCGCTCGGCGCCCGCCCACGCTCTGCGAGCTCCCGCGAGGTCTCGCCGTAGCCTTGGCGGAAGGCGGAACTTCGCGCCTCGCTCGGGCCGCATGCGCTTTTGATAGAGTGAAACACTGAATGAATTTCCGCCATCCACGGGCCGCCGTCGTTGCCATATGGGGCCTGGTGGCTGCGTTTGCCGTCACCCAGGTGATCGCCTGGATCATGCTCGGAGGCGCGTCGCGACCGGCAGTCTTTATCGTTCAATTCGTCACTGCGTGGGTGCTCATCCTGGTGCTCGCGATTGTGTCGACGCAGCGAATCGGCGGTCTGAACCGAACCATCACGCAACACGAGCAGGCGCGCACCGCGACGCTCGATCAGGTCGAGCAGCTCGAGATTCGCAACGCCATCCTCCAGATCATTTCGCGATCGGTTGACGTGCCGCTGGCTTTTCAAGCGCTCGCCCAGCGAATCGTCCGGCTCGTTCCGTGCGACCGCGTGGGGCTGGCGCTTCTATCGGACGACGGCAAAGAGTTTCAGACGTACACGGCACGAGTGAATCTGGTCGAGCGCCGCGCGCGTCCGCGCCCGGATGTTGTTTTCAAGGCGGAGCGCACCGCGCTCGGCGCCGTCGTTCGCTCGCGCGAGCCGCTGATCATCGACGACACGAGCGTCGGGGCGGCGGATTTCCTCGACATCAACGTGCTGCACACCGCCGGCCTCGGCTCTGCCCTGATTCTGCCGCTCGTCGCCAAGGGCCGGGCCGTGGGCACCCTGAACGTCGTCTCGCGCCAAACCGGCGCCTTCAACCAGCAGCACATCGACGCGCTCCTCCCGGTGGCCGAGATCTTCGCCGTCGCGTACGTGGCGCAGCACCTCCAGATCGCAATGGGCAAGTATCAAACGATGGAGGCGATGTCGGAGCTGACGCTGTCGATTGCCTCGGAAATCAACAGTGCCCTCCAGACGATCATCGGGCACTGCGATCTGCTCGAGCGCGGCTATCCGGATCCGGCTCTCCAGCGCGATCTCGCAACCGTCGTTCGCCAGGCGCAGCGGATCACGACGCTGTTGGAGCGAATGCGCGTCGCCGCACAGGAGCGGCTCAAGGAGATGGCCGACGCCGTCAACCAGGGCGGAATTCCGTCGAGCCCGGAGGCTTACGGGAAGGCTGAAATCAGTTAAAAGGAAAAGGGAAAAGGGAAAAGGACCTTTTGCCTTTTACCTCTTTAGCACGGCCACCACCACCGTCACCGTCAACTCGAGAAGCACCAGGGTAGTCACCGCCACAAAGAACCACTGGCGCAACGCGACATACTCTGCAAGCGACACGATCACGCGCAGGATTGGCGTCGCCATTAGAACGATCAATCCCGCGTTCAGCAGCCACAGTGCATTCCAATAGCCGGGATCGAACAGCCACATGACGAGGCCGATCGCGAGGAGAAGCGCGCTGATCGTGACGCCGGTGACCAACATCCGGCCGATCTGAACCTCGAGCGGCGCAATTTGCGACCGCTCCTTCGTCACAATGTTCTCCGCAGGTAGATGACGCTGACGAGCATCAGCACCATGGCCATCAGGAGCTTGAGCCACTTCGATCGGGCTCGCGTGCCGAACCACAGCCCGCCGCGCGAGCCGATCAGAACTCCAAGCACTGCTGCGCCTGCGAGTGGCGGGTTGACGTAACCATTTGCGTATTGAATCGGCACCGACGCGACGGCGGTGACGCCAATCATCAGCGAGCTGGTCGCGGCGGCGACTCGCATCGGGACACCACACCACGCTGTCAGTACGGGCACCTTGAGAATGCCGCCGCCAATACCAAAGGCCGCCGAAACGTTACCAGCGATGAACGAGACGACCATCGCGACCGGCAGGCGTCGAACGCGATAGAGGACCTCACCGCCGCTCTCCTCGTCGTGGAAGGTGCCGCCGAAGGAACCGGGATCCAGCGTGGTGTCCTCAATCACGTTGCGCCGCTCGAGCCTGGTCAACATGAGGATCGCGATGAGCGCCGCGACCCCGGCAAAGCCGCGCTCGAGTGTGACGTCGGATATGTGCGAGATCGTGAGGCCCGCCGCGACACCTCCCGCCGCCGACGCGACCTCGAGAAGCATGCCGAGACGCAGGTTGATCAGATTGCGACCCGTGGTGCCGGCCGACACCGCGCTCGACGTCGCGATGACCGTGATCAGACTGATCGCTGCCGCGGTTTTGAAATCCAGCCCGAACCAGGCGTTGAGAAACGGCACGAGAAAGACGCCGCCACCGAGGCCGAGCAAGGCACCCATACATCCGGCAACGGCACCCGAAGCCATGACGATTGCGACAGCGGCAGGAGTGAGGTGAATCACATCGGAGCGACGCGAACAGCCATCGAACGGGTGCTATGATCGACATGCACCCGCACGCTGGATTCTATCCGATGTTTCAGCGGTACTTTGATGCCGGCCTGGCGCAGGCCTCCTACCTGCTTGCCTGTGATCGTACTCGCGAGGCTGTCCTCATCGATCCGAGACGCGACGTTGATGTGTATGTGGCCGCCGCGGCGCAGTCGAATCTGAAGGTCATTGCCGCAATCGAGACGCACGTTCACGCCGACTTTGTTTCCGGTGCGCGAGAGCTGCAATCGATCGGCGTGCAGACGCTTGCCGGGCCCGGTTCATCGCTGAGATTTCCCGCGCGCGAGGTCAAACACAACGAGCGCCTGGTTCTCGGCGACCTCTCTCTGCGTTTCCTTCACACCCCGGGTCATACGCCGGAACACATCTCGATCGTTGCCGAGAACCGCGGTGAACCAGCACGCGTGTTTACCGGCGACACGCTGTTTGTCGGCGCGGTCGGCCGCCCGGATCTCCTCGGCGCGTCTCTCATGCGCGGGCTTGCCGGCCAGCTGCACGATTCGCTCTTCCACACGCTGCTCGCGCTTGACGACGAGGTGCAGGTCCATCCGGGACACGGCGCGGGATCGCTGTGCGGAGCCGGTATTGGTGTCGAGCCGTTTTCGACAATCGGGCGCGAGCGCGCGTCCAACCCGCTCCTCGCGTACGCAGATCGCGACCAATTCGTTGAAATCGTCCTCGGCGATCTGCCGGAAACGCCGCCGTACTTTGCGCGGATGAAGCGATTGAACTGCGACGGTCCTCATGTCCTCGATCTCGCTCGAGGTTATCGCGGGACCACCGCACTCGATCTCGAAACCGCAACCCGAGCCGTTCGCGAGGGTGCAGTGCCGATGGATCTCTGTGACGATGACGCCGTATGCGGAGAACATCTGTCGACGTCGTTGCGGATCGCCTTTGGACCGAAGATCGGCTATTGGGCTGGTTGGGTGCTGCCTGCAGCGAGTCGCATCCTCCTCCTTACTCCCGACCCCGCGCGCGCGACGGAAGCCGGACGGCAATTGCTGCGAGTCGGTTTCGACGCGATTGAAGGCTATGTCGCGGCGCCGGCAGCCGCGTGGAACGCGGCCGGATTCCCGGTGACCCGCGTCACGCAGATCTCAGTCGCCGAACTTCGAGAGCGGTTCGGGCGCGGCCGCAACCTCACGCTCATCGACGTGCGCTCCGAGCGCGAATGGAATGCCGGGCATGCAACCGGTGCGATACATGTCCCTCTCGGTGACGTGACTGCACGGTCGGCAGAATTCGACAAGGGCAGCGCCATCGCCACTATTTGCGAAGGCGGATATCGCTCGATGCTGGCTGCGAGCATCCTGATGCGCGCCGGTTTCCCCAATGTGCTGAATGTTGCGGGAGGGATGGCGGCATATCGAAAACCCTGACCTGACCAGGATCTTCAACCAAAATCTCGAACGAAAAACCCAATACCCAAAACCACAACCCAAAAGTGACAGTTTTCCTCCGTCACAGCTGTGTTCGACCGGACCGCCTGCGCACAGTAAAATAGAACCATTCACTGATATTTCGATGGGACTCACGAAGGGGCAGCGCCTCGCACAGTATGAAATTCTGTCGCCGCTCGGATCGGGCGGGATGGGTGAGGTGTATCGCGCACGCGATCTCCGGCTCGATCGCGAGGTCGCGATTAAAGTCATGGCCGAGCACGTCGCTGCCGATCCGGAAATGCGGCGGCGCTTCGAAACGGAAGCCCGGGCGGTCGCGGCGCTCTCGCATCCCGGCATCCTCTCGATCTACGAGCTGGTCAACATCGAGGGCATCCCGGTCGCGGTGATGGAGCTGCTCGAGGGGGAGACGCTGCGACAGCGTCTGCGCCGCGGTCCGCTGGAGTGGCGCGAAGCCGTCCGCATCGCGACCAGCGTGGCTGAAGGACTGGCCGCTGCGCACGCCAAAGGGGTCGTCCACCGCGACCTGAAGCCGGATAACGTGTTTCTGACCGCCGCAGGGCTCGTCAAGATCCTCGACTTCGGCCTGGCGCTTCAGCGGCTGGATCCGGCGGTGGCCACGATCGCGCAGACCGCGCAGGGCGTGATCCTCGGGACGTTCGGCTATATGTCCCCCGAACAAGTGCTGGGTGAACGCGTCGACGGACGCAGCGACATATTCGCTGCCGGATGCGTTTTGTATGAAATGCTGACCGGCCGGCCGCTCTTCACTGGCGCGACGCCGCAGGAAATCATCGCTGGTGTCATCCACGATCGCACCGGAGAGATCGGCGAGTTTGATCCTGGAGCCCCCGCCGAACTTCGCACGATTGTCGTCCGGGCGATCGCGAGGGATCCGGCTCGCAGATTTCAATCGGCGCAAGATCTCGGCATGGCGCTTCGCAGCTTGCTGACGGGATCCGGGAGCTCAGGTGTGACGCGCACACCGCGCAGGCGTGGAAAGTCTCTTGCCGTGCTTCCATTTGTCAATGCAGGCGCCGATCCAACGCTCGAGCACGTCGCTGACGGCATAACTGAAAGCATCATCAACAGCCTGTCGCAGCTCTCCGGCATCCGCGTCGTACCACGAAGTCTCGCGTTCCGATACAAAGGACTGCAGGCCGATCCTGCGACCGTGGGCTTGGCACTGAACGCGCGCACGATTCTCACCGGACGCGTCACCCAGTATGGCGACATCCTGAACATCCAAGCCGAGCTCGTCGACACACGCACTGAGTCGCAGCTGTGGGGCGAGCAATTTCGTCAGAGCGTCCGTGATCTGCTCACCGTGCAGGAGGAAATCGCCTGGCAGATTTCCGAAGCCTTGCGGTTGAAACTCACCGGCGAACAGAAGAAGAAGTTGCGCAAGCGGGCGACAGTCAATCCCGACGCGTATCAGGAATATCTCCGCGGCCGGTATCACTGGAACAACTTCTCCCCCGACAGTCTGCGCCGCGCCCGCGAACATTTCGAACGCGCAGTCGCGCTCGATCCAGGCTACGCCCTCGCGTATGCGGGACTGGGTGACACATTCGGCGCGATGTCGTATTACGGCCACATCCTGCCGTCGGAAGGGTTTCCTCGCGCCGCCGCGGCGGCGCGCCGCGCACTCGAACTGGATGCCGAGGTCGCCGATGCTCATGTCACGCTCGGCATCGAGCGATTGTTTTGGGGATGGGACTGGGCGGCGGCTGAACGCGAGCTTCAAACAGCCATTCGTCTCAACCCGAACCTTGCGTTGGCTCACTCAGTGTATGGATTGATTCTCGCCGTCGGCGGCCGCAATGAAGAGGCTCTTAAAGAAGCCCGCCACGCGCGAGAACTCGATCCGCTTTCCCTGTTCATCAACGTCGGTGTCGCCTGGGTTCATCACTTCGGCGGGCGCCCCGCCGACGCGATGCGCACGGCGCTGAAGGCGCGTGAAATCTTTCCCGGCTTCGAAGAAGCCGGCAACGTGCTGACCTCGTCGTACGAGGCTCTTGGACGCTATGAGGAAGCGGCGGCGATCATCGCGCAACAGCCATGCTGGGGGTTCCGCCTCGACGCAGCCGATCTGCTCAACGCCTTCCGCCAGGGAGGGCCGAAGGGCTATTGGCGCAAGCGGCTCGAGCTGATGGAAGCAGAATCAGACACGGCGCCCCCCGGGATTCACTTCGCGCGTGCGATCGTCCACTGCCAGCTTGGCGAAACGGAAGAGGCGTTGCACCATGTTGAGCGGATGGTGGACGAGCACATCGGCGCGTGCGTGTTTCTCGGCGTCGATCCAAATCTCGCGCCGCTCCGCGAGCACCCGCGCTATCAGGCGGCGCTCAGGCGGATAGGGGTGGGCCCGCAGCGTGCGGCTTCAGCAGCGCATACAGCGTCGACATGATCGGCACCTGAATGCGTGCCTTTGCTGCCCGGCGCACGATCGACCCCTGCAGCGCCTCCACTTCAATGCGCTTTCCCTGGGACAAATCAATCAGTAATGAAGAACGCATGGTGCCCGGAATCGCACTCACATAGCTGGTGATTCGATCGATGACATCGGCACGAATGGGAACGCCTTCCGCCCGCGCGACACGTTCGACCTCGCGGCATCCTTCGAGAAACTGCGCGCGAATCATCTCATCCGTCCATAACGGTCCGATCGGCAGGCGTGCGGCACCGGTGAAACCGGCAAGCGTCACGAGAAAGATGAACTTTTCCCAGATCGGCCCGCGCCCGTCCTCAACCGCTTCGGACTGGATATCGGCGCTGTTGAGCGCATCGTGAATAGTTCGGACGCGACTCGAGAGCCTCGGTAATTCACCAAATACCTCTCCAAAGACAATGCGCCGGTGCACCCCCGTCTGCTCGATGACACCAGGTGCCATCAACGCGGTTGCAATATAGGTGGCGCCTCCGAGAACCGGTCCCTCACCGAGGGCGGCAGCCACCTCTTGAGGACTGTCGACGCCGTTCTGAACCGTGACCACGGCGGAATCGGGACCGAGCATCGGCGCGATGAGCGGCAGCGCTGTCGGATTGTCGTACGTTTTCACCGCGACGATGACCACATCGACTCGGCCAACGCGTGTCGTGTCCTCTTCAGCCGGCGCCTTGACGGTAAAGTCGCCGAGCGTTGGACTTCGAATGAGGAGGCCGCGCTCACGAATTGCGGCGAGATGCGCGCCGCGGGCGATGAAGGTGACGTGATGACCGGCGCGCGCGAGCTTTGCTCCGTAGTAGCCGCCGACTGCGCCGGACCCAAGAATGGCAAAACGCATACAAAACCCCGCGTTGAAGACGGCGGCTAAAGACCCCCGTCGCGTGCTAAAATGCCCAGCCTATCAGGCCGAGCGCCGGGCGGACATGGCCGCCCCGCCCGGGAAACAGCATGGCCGCCCGCCTCACAACCTACGTTGTCGTCGCCATCGTCGCCGCGACTTTGATCGCCGGACTGATGGTCGGTGCTCAGCGCGACGACAACGACGGACTCGTCGATCTCATCGTCTTCAACGCCAAGGTCTACACCGCCGATAGTTCCGGGACGATGGCGGAAGCAGTGGCCGTGCGTGGCAATCAAATTCTGCGCGTCGGGAGCAACCGTGAGATCAATCGGCTGAAGCGGCCGCAGACGATCGCCATCGACGCGGGTGGTGCCGCCGTTCTGCCTGGATTCAACGATGCGAGCACGCATTTCATCGATGGAGGCCTCGCGCTCGACGAAATCGATCTGACCGACGCGACGACGATTGAGGAGATTCAGGCGCGGGTAAAGACCTGGGCCGACTCGCACCCCGACGCATTGTGGATCGTCGGCCGCGGTTGGCATCCCTCCAGTTTGGCGACGTTACCAACGCGTCAGTCGCTCGATGAAGTCGCACCCGATCGGCCGGCATGCCTCGTCTCTGCCGATGGCCGGACGGCGTGGTTGAACTCGAAGGCCCTTCAGCGCGCGGGTATTACGCGCCACAGTCAGGCGCCAGCCGATGGAACGATCGTCAGAGAAGCGAGGACGGGGCAGCCGACCGGTGTCTTGAGGGGTACCGCGGTCTCGATTGCAACGAAAGTGCTTCCGCGGCCGACACGCGACGAACGGCTTCGCGCCCTCGGCGCCGCGATCGACGAAGCACATCGGCACGGTGTCACAAGCGTTCACGACACCATCGATCGTGGCGACGATTTTCTGCTCTATGACGACGCGAGGCGCGACGGGGATCTGGCGGTCAGGGTCTACGCGTCTGTTTCCGCTGACGACGCGGCCGAAGCTGAACTGTTCAAGGAACTCGAGTCGCTGTCGAACCGCTATCCGGACGACCCACTGTTCAAGATGGGCGGCGCGAGAATCTCGATCGACGGCCCGGTTGAATCACAGGACGCTCTACTGCTGCAACCGTACGACAGTCGACCCGACTATCAAGGTCACCCGCGCATCGATGCCGATGTCCTCAACAGGCTCGTGCGGCTGCTCGATGCCCGCCGCTGGCAGGTCACGATCGCGGGCAATGGTGACTCAGCCGTCCGCATGGCGCTCAACGCGTTCGAGCATGCGGTGCGATCAAATGCCGAACCGGAGCGGGGCCGTCGCCATCGCCTCGAAGGCGTCGCGCTGGTGGATGCGTCAGACGTTCCGCGCTTCGGCAGGCTTGGAACGATTGCGACGATGCGGCCCGGCGAGATGATGCCGACCGCTGAACGACTCGAGGCGTGGGCAAAGGCGGTAGGACCCGAGCGCGCGTCGCGCGCATTTCCAGCTCGCAGTCTCGTGTCGGCGCGTGCTCAACTCGCGTTTACCGTCAGCTCGCCGGCGGGCGTCGAGCCACTCGCCGCGATACAAGCCGCAGTAACTCGCGCGATGCCGGACGGGTTACCTGAAGACGGGTGGTCTGCTGCCGAACGTGTCACACTGAAACGAGCGATCAACGCGGTCACCTCCGTGCCGGCATACGCGTCCTTCGATGAACAGCGCAAAGGCTCGCTGAAGAAAGGGATGCTCGCCGATTTCGTCGTGTTATCCGACGACATCTTCGACTTGCCGGCAGGAGACCTGGAGCGCACGACAGTCGCGGCCACGATCTTCGACGGAAAGATTGTTTATCAGCGAACCGCGAAGACCACCAACTGAACGCCGGATCCAGTCGCATACCACCACACTTAGCGATGGATCTGGGCAACATCCCCGCACCAACTTTCACCGCTGTTGACGGAATCACGCAAGGAAGCGCGGCCGTTGTTTACCTCGCGATTGGTGTCGGAGCATGGCTGCGCAGACCTGGCGATGTGCGCGCCCGCGTTTTTCTCGCTTTTTCGTTAACGAATTTGATCGTATTCGGTATTCCCACCTACTGGTGGGTGCACGGTCTCACCGATCCGACAAAGCTGCCGGCGGTCGCGACTGTCGTGATGACCTCAACCCTCGGTGTTGGCGCGCTCCTGCTCTTTCACTTTACGCAGGTCTTTCCCCGACGCCGGCCGTGGATAAAGCAATCGGGCGTACAGATGGAAATCGCATACGGTCTCGTCCCAGTCGTCATCGCCGCGCTCGTCTGGTACGTCCCTCCGAGTCTCGACAAGATCACAAGGGGTTACCTGCTTGGATTCATCGTGTTCGGATTCCCGCTGCTCGTGCTTCTGGGCATGGTGCTGCCGGTAACAGCAATCGTCTCGCTCTTGCGAAGTCATCGCGAGATTCAGGAAAGCCCGCTCGTGTATCTCAAATCGCCGCTTGAAATGATCCTGCTTAGCCAAATCGCCGGGGGCACACTGGCAATTCTGTTTGCTCCGGTATTGGCGGTCCTGGCGCCAAACAGCGCGGTGCAATCGACCCTCACAATCATCATCTGGGCACTCGGGCTGATGACTCCGGTTGCGTACGCGCTCGCTGTTTTCAAGTTCAACGTACTGGCGATCGATCCTGATTAGTCCGGGATCCGGGATCCGGACGGCGCCGCCCCCGCACGGCGATGGCATAGAGCACGGCGCCAGCAACCAATGCAAGGGCACCGTTGCGCAGCTGTAGGGAAGACGCGCCAGCGAGAACAGCAAGTGCAATGACGATGGCGGCAATCGGGATAGTGGCGCCAAGCGGCACCACGAACACCGGTGGGTTCACGACACCATCGAACCGCCGGCTTCGAAGGCGCAGTGTCGAGACACAGGCACCGAGATACACGACCAGCCGGCTGACGGCACTGGTCGTCGCCATTGACTGGAACGTACCCGTGAGCGCCAACGTCAGCGTCACGGTCGAGGTGATCAGGATAGCGACGACGGGCGTCCGAAAGCGAGGATGCACGCGGCCAAATAACCCGGGCAAGTCTCCCTGATCGGCGAGGGCAAACAGATTCCTCGATCCCGAGAGGGCTCCGCCCATGCTCGCGCCGGTCACCGAGATCACGGCACCGATCGTGATCATCGCCCCTCCTCCCGCGCCGAGAAACGTGGCAGCCGCATCAGCAAGGGGAGTCTTCGACCCAATGAGGGCAGGCAACGTTCCGATCGCGACCAGCTGTGCCAACGTCATCACCACCGTGACGATGACGATCGTCATGACGAGCGCGAACGGAATGTCGCGCCGAGGATTTCGCGCCTCCCCGCCAGGGACCGGCACGATTTCATAACCGCCAAACGCATAGATCAGCAGAAGACCTGTGGCCGACAGGTTTGTCACCGATGGTAGTGGGCCCGGTTCGAGCAAGGACCAATCAACAAACCAGAGGCCGGCCATGATGAAGATAGCGAGAGGCAAGAGCTTCCCAACCGTCAACACGTTCACGACGAAACTGCTATGACGGATACCTCGAATGTTGATCGCGGCCAGAATGACGATGATGGAAGTGATCAGGATGGCGCGCGGCAGCCCGATTGTTATTCCTGGCCAATAGAATCCTAGCGACGACACCAGCACATTTATGACCGCTGCCCAACTCGCGACACGGGTGAACCACAGCATCCATCCGACTTCAAAACCGGCAAAGCGGCCAAACGCCGCTTTCGTGTAAAGGTAGGCGCCACCTGTGCCTTCGAAACGGCTCGAGACCTCGGCAAAGGTCAAGGCGATCAGCATCGACACGACACCGACTGCGCCGACCATCCAGGGACTCCAGGCGCCGGTGTTCGCGGCAACGACAGCGGGAAGCCCAAAGACCGCCCCGCCGATGACCTGATTCACGCCAATCGCGGTCAGATCCCAGGGACCGAGCTCGCGTCTCAGCGATGTCTGGACAGTGCGGTACGTCGTCGAAGGCACTGCGAGGTTGTATCATTTTCCGAGCGAATCCCCGACACCGCCCTGCGACAAGCTCAGGGCGCGCCGAGCGTAGTCGAGGGACGGTTCCCGGATCAGAATCCATGGCTCAACCTCCTGACGTCATCGTGAAGCCACGCGACGTGATGCCGCCGGCCGCCTCGACGCTACCGGCCGCGTATTACGTCGACGCTGGATTCTTCAAGCGGGAAATGGACGCCTTGTTCGGCCGGATGTGGATCTGCGCCGGACGCACCGAACAGATCGAGCGGCCCGGCCTGTTTTTCGTGCGTGAGGTGCTCGGTGAAAGCATCATCATCACGCGCGGTCCGTCTCGGCGTGTCAACGCGTTCTACAATGTGTGCCGGCATCGCGGCACGAAGCTGTGCACCGACAAAACCGGCGCCTTTGCGGGCAGCATCCAGTGTCCGTATCACGCATGGACCTACGACCTCGATGGCCGCTTGATTGGTGCACCGCATATGGAGGAAGTGCCACACTTCCATAAAGAAGAGTACCCGCTGCATGAGGTGCGGCGTGACATCTGGGACGGCCACATCTTTCTGAATTTTGCCAAGGATGCGCAGCCCTTATCCGCGCATCTGGCCGACCTGCCACAGAAGTTCAGGCCGTGGCGCATGGAGGAGCTGCGGCTGGGACATCGGATCGTGTACGACGTGAAAGCGAACTGGAAGCTGCTGATTCAAAACTACAGCGAGTGCCTGCACTGCCCGAACCTGCACCCGGCGCTGAATCGGCTGTCTCATTACCTGAGCGGCGAGAACGAGCCTTTGCGCGCGACCTACATGGGCGGGCGAATGGATTTGCGTCCTGGAGTGGCGACGCTGTCGATGGATGGAACGTGCCCTCGTGAGTTCCTCCCTGGGCTGTCCGGCGACGACATCCGCCGCGTGTATTACTACGCGATCTTTCCGAACATGCTCCTCAGCCTGCACCCTGACTACATGCTGGTGCACACACTGTGGCCGCTCGCGCCGGATCGCACGATCAACATCTGTGAATGGCATTTCCACCCGGAGACGCTTGCACAGCCCGGGTTCGATGCCTCCGACGCCATTGAGTTCTGGGATATGACGAACCGTCAGGACTGGCACGTCTGCGAACTTTCGCAGGCCGGCATCGCGTCACGCGCGTATACGCCGGGTCCGTATTCCAATCGTGAGGATCTGTTGTACGCGTTCGATCGGATGATCGTCGAAGTACACGAGCGCGCGTGACGGCTGACGTCGCTCAGAATTCCTGCGAAGGCTGTCCCGCCGGAGCGGCGGAGCCGCGCAGGCGGACACACTCCGCGGTCGACGCTTTCGCCCGCTCGAGTGCTGCCTCATACAACCGGATCCAGTACAGCGAAGACGCCTCGAGATCTTTCAGCTGCAAACGCAGCCTGGCGTTGTTCTGAGTCAAATAGGCGTTTTCCCGTTCAAGAACGAAGCACCGCGCATCATCGTCTACTTGCACACGCGAGCTCGTCACAGGTCGTGTCGCTACAGCTTTCAACGTCATCACGGAGTTCATGATCGCCCCTTCCGGCTGTGTTTCGATTTCTATTTGAAGTAACGATGGAAGGAAGAAAAGCGAACAGGTACTCGTGTGCCAGAGTGTCGGGACGGCTAGGAGGGCTTTCGGACCGAGAGTCGTTTATTTGGCCGGATCTTGAGCGTTCCCGTCGGCAACGGAGCCCACGTGGTACCCCGCGGGGGACGGCCTACACCGGCGCAATACAGGACAGACTCCGTAATCCCATCGATTCCCAGATCGCCTTCTACAAGCGTGTCGGCCAGCCCCATGACACAGTACGGAGCCAATCCGAGAGACGTTGCCATTAACAGAAATGTCTGGCAGACATGACCGGCCTCGACCAGCGCGGCGCGGTAGGCGCGCGAATACGGATAGCGCCACATCTGCCTGCCGAACACAGCCGTAAGGAACAACATCGCCGACGCCTTGGCGAAGTAGCCGCTCTGCGGGACATAGGCCTTCATCCTCTCGATCGACACTTTCTTGCCGATCCGTTCGAGCGCGTGCCGGTCTGCCGCGTAGTGATAGATACCAGGTTTTAGTCCGGAGACACTTCGCGCTACCACATAACACTCAATCGGATGGCGGGCGCCGCCCGATGGCGACGTTTTCAGTGGCACCTCGCCATCCTCCGTCGTCGCCCATTGCTGGACGCCGGCACTGAACGCGAGAAGCGATGAGAGTTCTCCCAACGTGACAGGGAGGCTGGAGTAGCGTCGCGACGTGCGGCGCGCCAGCAGAACATCGGTAAAGGGAGTCGACTCCGGCGTCGGAAGCCCTACCGTCTTGGCGGCCGAATATCGCTTGACGGGACGCGGCATCGGTGTCCGATCCGCGGTGCGCGCATAGCGCCGGCTCTCGCGCCGCGACGAAAACCTCACGTCTCTGGTGGCGAAGTGGAAGAATCCGGCTTCCGGGTTCCAGCGATCGAGGCTGGCCATAGCGGTGGAACGTGGATCAGCAGGACGGTCGGATCGTTCGAGAAGGGTGAGATCGACGAGGCGCTCGATGATTGCCGCCAGAAGAGAGCCCCCGGCGTTGGTCCGTTCCCGAATGCCGTCGATTGCAATCCAGCGATCGCAAGCGTCGAGAAGCTCGCAGACGACCGGGGTCCCCTCGGTCGTCACGCGCGTCGCGTAATTGCAAATGAAGAGCGAGCTGCCTCGCCAGTATGCGACGAGGTGCGGCGACCGTTTAACTTTGATCGGGCGCCGCACCATCAGATGTCACGAACCAATGACCATCGTCGGTGTGCAAAGATCCGTCATCAGTTGATCAAGCTGCTGCAGCTTCGCGAGCGTTCTGACCGGTTCTTGATCGGCGGCCAGGGCGCGGGCTTCAGCGGGCCCAAGCCGGGACTCCAGCTTAGCAATATGCGCCCTGAGGCTCTTCTTCACCGGGTTGAAATCAATCACGCCCCTAGGCGGCCTGGCTTTCGTCGTCGATTTTCGAGCCGGGCGCGCAGGTTTCTTGGCTCGCTTTTTCGGGGACGACTTGCGCGCGGGGGTTCGCTTCTTGACCACAGACACTCTCCTGGTGAAAAAGAACGAATCAGTCTAGGTTAGTGCGCTGCATCGGTCAAGATAGCCAGCCGAACGTCTCACGGCAGTCCGAGTTGTTTCAACAGCGCAACGAAGCGAGAATCCTGGCGCAGTGAATCCACCCGCGGGTCAACACCAAGCCACACCAGACTCGGATCTCGCTCGTCGATGGCGCGGGCGAACGCCCGCAATGCGCCTTCCTTATCGCCAAACGCAAGCTGGGAGTACGCCACATCTCTCGACGTCAACTGCACCCGGCCAGCCAGCGCATCCTGCTGCAGCTGGCGGAACGCTTTCTGAGCCTCGCGCGTCTGACCGTTCAAGGCTTCGAGTCGAACGACTTGGACACGCAGCGCGACACCGCCGCCGGCAGCAAGCTCCGACGCTGCGCGAGTTTGCTCCAAGGCTTCCGTTAGGCGCCCGCGAGCTTCGGCAACGCGACCAAGCATGATATGCAGACCTGGCACATCGGGGCTTCCGGTCAGCGCTGCGCGGAGCGCCTTGTCCGCGGCGTCGTAGTCTCTCTTGTAGTAAAGAAGCAGCCCCTTCAGCTCAGGGGCGCTTCCAGGTTCAGTTGCTTCGACGCGAAGGGCTTGAGCGAGTGATTCATCGAATCGACGCGCCGCACCGAGCAGCTGGGCGTACTGATTGAGAGCCAGGACCAGGTTTGGATTGAGATCCAGCGCCTTCCGGTATTCTTCTTCCGCCGATTTGAAGTTCCAATCGTACAGGAATGCGATGAAGGCCATCGCCGCGTGGGCCTCGGCAAGATCGTCGCGCAGCCCGAGCGCGCGCTGCGCATGCCCGAGCGCCAACGCGCGAGCCTTCTGATGCGTCATCCCGCCGTTCGCGGCAAGGCCAACATACGCGACTGCGGCTCCAGCATGCGCCCCGGCATGTTCAGCGTCGAGCGCGATCGCGCGTTCGAACGAATCGACCGCGCGGCGCGCTGCCGCCGCACCATACCCTTCCAGGCTCAGGCGTCCCTGGAAGAACGCGGCCTCGGCCGCGGGCGTGGTTTGCGCTGCATTTCGTAAACGCGCCGACTCCTCTGGCTCGATCGAGGCTCGCACTTTCGCCGCAATCTCGCGCGCGATCTCTCCTTCGAGCTTGAGCAGATCCCCTTGCGATCCGTCGAACGTTCCCCTCCATAGCGGCGTGTTCGCTCCGGCAACCACGAGACTCGCGTTCACCTTGACGCGACCACTGCCGCCGTCTGATGCCCCAGCCGCGGAAACCGTGCTCTCTAACGCGACATCGACACCAAGTTGTTTGGCAATCTCACCAGCACCCTCGGTCGAGTCTTTGAATTTGATGACGGAGGTGCGCGATAGTACTCGGAGTGATTGAATCTGGCCCAGCGTGATCACGAGTTGATCGTGCAGTCCGTCGGCAAGATACGGAATCGGTGTCGAGCTCGAGAGATCCTTCATCGGCAGGACCGCGATCGACTTGATCTCGGGAACCCCAACCGGGTTCGTCGTTCGATTCGACCACACGATCAGCCCTGTAATCACAGCCACCAAGGCGAGCGCACCGAGCGCAAACGCCGGCATCGCCCACGACCGACGCGCAACGACGACCTCAGGTTGCGCACTTGGAGCGAGGTGCAGCGCTCCCCCCAGCGCACGCTCCATTTCGCCCGCGCTGGTAAAGCGCCGCGCGGGATCCGGGTCGAGGGCACGCTCGATCGTTTGAACCAGTTCCGATGGAAGGTCGGGTCGCAGATCGCGAAGCCATCGGCGATCACCATCAGCGTGCGCATCGCGGAGGCCGTCGACATCGACTCCGGTGTAGGGATACGCGCGCGTCAACAGGTGAAAGAGCAGTACGCCGAGGCTGTACAGATCGCTCTGAATCGTCGGGGGTTCGCCGGCAAGCACTTCCCCAGCGAGATACATCGGCGTTCCGGCAACTCCGGCGGCGTCACCACCCTGCGCGCGCCCGGCGCCGAAGTCCATGAGCACGATGCGCCCGCCCTGCTCGCGCACCACGTTCTGGGCTTTGACGTCTCCGTGGACCAGACCGGCAGCATGAACCGCGGCCAGCGCACGACAGAGATCGATCCCGAGTGTCGCCGCCTCGCCCGCCCCCATTGGGCCATGCGTGTTCAGCCAGGCGTCGAGCGTCTGTCCCGCGACCAGTTCCATCCAGAGCCCGGCCCGTCCGTCGCGCACATCAGCGCCGTGGACCGTGACGACGTTCGGATGACGAACTTGCGCGAGTGTGCGGGCCTCGGTCAGGAGTCGTTCGACGGGACGCGACGGCGTGATGTCGCCGCGCAGGAGTTTCAGTGCGACGTCGCGATTCAGATGCGAGTCGTGCGCCCGGTAGATGCGGCCGAACGATCCCGACGCAATCCGCGCCCCAACCGTCAAATGGCCCCACGTTGTCGGATCCGGTGTCGCGACATCGGCGACAAGTGTCGGACGCGACTCGGCGTCCTCGTCTAGGACGAGCGTCCGGTGCAGTTCCGCGACTCGCGCAACCAGACGAAGATTTCGATACTGCGTGCGTTCGGCGCTCGTCGCGGCTGAGGCGTCGAGCGCCGCCCAGTCGATCTGGGCGCCATCAGCAACCGATTCGAGCAGCGATTCGTAATCGCGCTCAGGCTGCATTGAGACGCTCCATCAATTTCGCCAGCGCGCGCGTCACGGCAACGCGCGCGGCATTCGCATTCGGCTTTCCTAAAATCACTGCAAGTTCCTGATAGTCGTACTGAAGCTCGAGGCGGCCAATGATCGCTTCGCGATCGGCTGGGCGAAGCTGCTGAAGCGCGGCTTCGTATCGCGCAACGCCTTCCCGCCCAATGGCAATGTCAAGAGGTGAGGCAGCTTCCGATTCGTAGGAGTCTGTCAGCTCGGCGGCAGCGGGGCGACGTGTGTTTCTCCGGGCTTCGTCGCGAATTCGATTGAGCACCGCTTGACGCAAGTACGCTTGCAGCGCCCCCTCGTGCCGCGAATCGAAGCGATCCAGCCGCCGTAACGAATTGACGACTGTGTCCTGAACGAGATCTTGTGTATCGAGGGCACCACGCGCGGCAGCAGGCAGCCGGCCACGGGCCCACCGGCGCAGCGGCGGTAGACATCGCGCATAAAGTCGGTCTAAGGCGTCGCGATCGCCCTGCCGGACGAGAGTAAGCAGCTGCTGAGTCGACTCGAGTGAAGTTGGAGAAGTACCAGGGTCCCGCATCGTGACTTTCGTACTGGTACGATGATACTCGCGCGAGGCGGGAAAAAAGGCCGTATTTGACCAAACGAGCACGCCGGCACCGTAAGCCATCCTCCAATACAACGAAACAAGGGGGGTAAACCGTACACAAAAGATGACGAAAATGGAGGGACCCGCGCGCGGGCGGACAAAAGTGTGTAAATGGGCCAATTTGTGAATTGGTGAGGTCGTGAATTAGTGAGTTGGTGAGTTGGGCCAATTCATCAATTCGCCAATTCACGAATTCACCAATTCTTACCGAGGCGGTGTCGCAACCTTCCGGCGGGGATTGAAAAACGGGGTTACCACGACGCGCGCCGGTACGCGATGGCGAACCGCCTCGACGGTCATTTCCATCTCCAGGACGGTGCCTTCTGCATAGTGCGGGCGATTGACCGTGGCCAGGGCGATCATCCGCTTCAATACCGGAGACCACGTCGTCGATGTGGCCTTGCCGACCTGGCGATCCTCTTTGAACACAGGAACCGCCACACGCGACGCTGTCGCGCCAACCGTCGGCGGGAGACCGACCTTCTCATACAGACGTTCGACAGCCGTCCATTCGATGTCGAGGCCGACAATCTGGCGCCCGTGCCCCGCGTTGTGCTCGGCGGCAAGCGCGCGCTGACCGATGAATCGACTTTTGTCGAGGTTCACCAGTCGCGACAGTCCCATCTCGTATGGCGAGTACGCCTGGGATCCAATCATCGCTTTCTTGCTGCTGAAAAAATCCACTTCGATCAATAAGAGGCCCGCTTCAACGCGCGCGACGTCGAGTGCAAGCATTCCCGCCGGCTTGATGTCGAAGGGCCTGCCCATCTCCATCAGCGCGTCCCACACACGGATCGCCGCGTTGGCGGGCATCCAGATCTCGTAGCCGAGGTCGCCCGTGTATCCCGTACGCGAGATGTCGACGTTGACGCCAGCGATCGTTCCGCTCGTGACACGGAAGTACTTCAAATGATCGATGTCGGCTTCAGCCGCAGCGCGCAGCAGCGCCGCGGAGGTCGGACCCTGAAGCGCAACGGCGGCGAGCGTCTCCGACAGATCCTCAATTCGGACGTCCATGCCGCTCGCGTTTTGCGAAAACCATCGCAGGTTTGGATCAGCCGCGGTCCATCGGAACCGCTGTTCATCCAGCCGAGACACGGTCCCGTCATCGATCACGCGCCCGCGTTCGTCGCACCAGGGCGTGTAGTAGACCTGGCCGACGGACATCTTCGAGACGTCGCGCGTGGTGATGCGATCGACGAACCGCGCCGCATCGCGGCCGGTAATCATGTATTTAAAGAGCGGTGAGACATCGATGAGCGCGGCGGCGTTCCGGATTGCGTTGTACTCGTGTTCGTGATGCCCCTCGTAGGCGCTGACGGTGTAATAGCCGGACCACTCGCGGTAGTTCAGGCTCTCACAGAGGGCGAGTGTTCGTTCGTGAAGGGGTGTTCCTATCGGCATTTGGCTCCATCAACAGCTTACCGCCCGTTTGCGCCCTGAGGAAGGAAGACATACGATTTACGGTGTTCGGACGTTTGATTGACGGTGTTCGGACGTTATAGAAGTGGGGCAGGTGGTCCAGGCGGGAAGTTCGTCCCCTTCTCCCTTGACGCCAGAAAAGCTGCAAATTTTTTGGCGCGTTTTCTGACATAATTTGAACCCTGCTTCTAAATTGCACAGCGGGAAGGAGTTTCCGGAGGAAGCCGTGCCTCGCAAACAAAACGCCAGGGCGGATGCCGACGAAACACGGCTTTCAACTGATCCCCCGATCGGTATGCCGGAAGCCTCCCCGTCGTCTCTGCCCCGTGACGTCAATTCGTCGACCGCGCCCGAGCTGACGCGCCTCGCGCCTAGCGATCCCGGCGAGACTATGTTGTCTCCCGGCGATCTCACAACCTTGGGTCCTGCTGCCGACGACGTGACGGAGTACCGCCCAATCGAAACGCGGCGTCAGCCGGGACAAGAGCGTCGCGGCTCGCACACGCCGCCGCCGGGTGGGGCGGGCGCTTCTTCATCGGATCCAGGACCTCTCGAACCGGGGTCGGCTTTCGGCGCTCGCTATCACATCATCCGGCTGCTCGGCATTGGCGGCATGGGCGCGGTGTATCAGGCATGGGACGCCGAGCTTGGCGTGTCGGTCGCCCTCAAGGTGATTCGCCCGGAAGTGATGGCGGATCCGAAAACGGCGGCGGAAATCGAGCGGCGATTCAAACGCGAGCTGCTGCTCGCCCGCCAGGTCACGCACAAGAACGTCGTCCGCATCCACGATCTCGGGGAGCTCGATGGGATCAAGTTCATCACCATGCCGTACGTGGCCGGCGCGGATCTCGCGACGATCCTGAAGAGCGGTGGCCGTCTGCCCGTCGCACGAGTGATGCCCATCGCTCGCGCCGTCGTCTCGGGGCTCGTCGAGGCCCACAAGGTCGGCGTCGTGCACCGCGATCTGAAGCCCGCCAACATCATGATCGGCGCCGAGGACGAGGCGATGATCATGGACTTCGGCATCGCGCGATCGACAAGTGCGCCGGTCGCGGGTCCCGTTCCCGGCGCCAACACGATTGTCCGCAATCTGAGCCGCGCGGCGGCGGACCAGAACGCGACCGTGCTCGGCGCCGTTGTGGGCACGGTCGAATACATGGCCCCGGAGCAAGCAAGAGGCGTGAATGTGGATCAGCGCGCGGACGTGTATGCGTTCGGCCTGATCCTGTACGACATGCTGGTGGGCCGGCCCCGCGCCGAGCATGCGGGCAGCGCAATTGCCGAACTGCAGGGACGGATGCAGCATGCCCCGCCCGCGGTCAAGTCGGTCGTGCCGGAGGTGCCCGAGGAGCTCGATCGGATCATTAGGCGCTGCCTCGAGCCGGATGCCGACAAGCGTTTCCAAACGAGCGCTGAGCTCGCGGCGGATCTCAATCGCCTCGACGACGAGGGCGTACCGATTCCAGAGCCGCGGCGTTTCACGCCGCGCATGATCGCGGCCGGCGTGATGCTCGTGGCCAGCCTTGTCACCGCCACGTGGTGGTTCACGCGGACGCCGCCACCGGAGAAGCCGCACGATCCCGTGACGGTGGTTATTGCGGATTTCGAAAACAAGACCAACGATACGAGCTTCGACCACACGCTCGAGCCAATGCTCAAGCTCGCATTGGAAGGAGCGAGCTTCATCAGCGCGCACGATCGAACGAGGATGCGCGCCGCGTTTGGCATCGCAGTACCTGAGAAACTCGACGAGGCGGCAGCGCGTCAGATCGCAATCAAGCAGGCTGCGGGGATCGTCCTCTCCGGTTCGATCGACCGTAAAGGAAGCGGTTACGAAGTCGCGGTGAAAGCCGCGCAGCCAATAACCGGCAATGTGGTCGCTGATGCGAGAGGTTCCGCCTCGAGCAAAGAGCAGGTGCTTGCAACGGCGACGAAGCTTGCTACCACGGTGCGCAAGGTGCTCGGCGACAAAACTTCCGAGTCGACGCAGCTGTTCGCGATGAAGAGTATTTCAACCA
Organism: Vicinamibacterales bacterium; assembly: GCA_035758845.1. Taxonomy (GTDB): domain Bacteria; phylum Acidobacteriota; class Vicinamibacteria; order Vicinamibacterales; family 2-12-FULL-66-21; genus JALZOC01. The sequence goes on along the minus strand of DASTVZ010000009.1, from coordinate 1,575 downwards.
CTTCCCTTGAAGTGGTCGGACACTACGCCGCTGGCGTGGAGTTGCAGTCGAAAGCCAAGTACGGGGAGGCGCTGCAAGAATTCTTAACGGCGGTCGAACTGGACCCAAAATTTGGCCTGGGCTACCAGAGTGCGGCGGCGATGTCGCGGAATCTGGGCAGGCTGGAAGATGCTGAGAAATATGCCAAGGCAGCTCTCGGCTCTCTCGACACGATGACCGAGCGCGAACGGTTCAACGTTCGCGGTTATTACTACAGGACGACCGGCGATTTAAAGAAATGCGTGGACGAATACGGCGAGATGCTCGCGCGCTATTCCGCCGATACTGTCGCGCACAACCAGCGGGCGGTATGTCAGGTCGGTTTGCGCCACATGCGAGAGGCCGTGGCGGAACTGCGGCAGGCAATACAGATCCTGCCGAACCACGCCACTTACCGAGCCAATCTGGCAATCTTTACGAATTACGCGGGAGACTTCGTCGCGGCGGAGCGAGAAGTGCGAGCGATGAAAGAGCCTTCGCCGCGTGGCCTACTCGCCCTGGCATTCAGCCAGTCAGGGCAAGGCCAATTGCAGGAGGCTGCGGCCACTTACCGCAAGCTCGCTGCGACGGGAACCTTTGGTGCGACCTTCGCACCGGCTGGTCTCGCCGACCTGGCGCTATACGAAGGTCGCTTCGGAGACGCCGTCAAGATCTTCGAGCAAGGCGCGGCCGCCGATTTGGCGGCCAAGAATTCCGACTCCGCCGCGAACAAGTTCGCCGCGCTCGCCTACGTGCACCTGATGCGAGGACAGAAGCAGGCTGCAGCCGCCGCTGCCGAAAAAGCGCTCGCCAACACCAAAGGCGTGGCGTTCCGCTTCCTGGCCACTCGCATCCTGGTCGAGACCGGTGCGGTCGCCAAAGCCCATGCATTGGCAGCCGACCTCATGTCGCAGGTGGCGGCAGAGCCGAGCGCCTACGGCAAGATCCTCGAGGGTGAGATCGCGCTCAAGAAGGGAGACCTGCCTCAGGCGATCAAGATCCTGACCGAGGCCAATGGCGTGATCGACACGTGGCTCGGTCACTTCGACCTCGGTCGCGCGTATCTCGAAGCGAAGGCGTTTGCACAAGCTGACTCCGAGTTCGACATTTGTATCAAGCGGCGCGGCGAAGCACTTTCGTTGTTGAACGAGGAACCGACCTACGGCTACTTCCCTCCGGTGTATTACTACCAAGGTCGCGCCCGTGAAGGGTTACAGACCGCAGGATTCGCCGCCTCTTATCGCGAGTATCTTAAGATCCGCGGCAACTCGACCGAGGATCCACTGCTGCCAGACATCCGGAAGCGGGTAGGTAATTAAGCCATTCGTTCAGAAAAAAAGAGCAGGGCGATCGCTCGCCCTGCTCTGAAGATCCAAACCTCCGAAGGCTACTTCTTCTTCGGCTTCACATTGATGCTCACCGCGCCGGTCGCATTTGGACTGAGCACAGTGGAGTTGTCCCCATTGGACGCCGGCGGCGCATTCTTCCACAGGCCGTCGTTGAACAGGAACGTGAAACTGTCGGGTCCGGCATAGCCTGAGGTCGGCGTATACGTGA
>DASTVZ010000254.1:0-24259 GCA_035758845.1 Vicinamibacterales bacterium | reverse complement strand
TGGATCTTTCGTGAGCGGCTGCAGGAGATCGTGAGCGTCGGCATCCTTTTTCTGCAGCACCAAGTAGTCAGCGAGCGCCAGGGTCGACTCCGCGCTCTTTGTCAAATCGAAGACACGCCGCAGATACTGCTCCGCTTTGGGTGTCTGTTTTGTCGTCAGATAGAACGTTGCCATGGCACGAAGCGCCAGGACGTTGTTCGGTTCAACCGTCAGGGCCTCAAACAACTCGGGTTCGGCCTCTGCCCATCTGTCAGTCGCCCAGTAGAAGCCCGCCAATGCCAGATGCAAGCTCGCGGCTTTCGGCGCCAACTCGACGGCTCGCGTGAACGCCTGCTCGGCAGCTGCACGACGGCCTCGTCCGAGCTCCACTTGCCCCAGGCTGGCGTAGGTTGCGCTGCGATCCGGGCTGAGTTGAAGCGCCTCCTCGAGCTGTGAGACGGCCGCGTCGAGATCCTTTAGCCCGGCGAGTGCGTTCGCCAGCATCACCTGCGCGTCGACGTTCTTTGGTTCAGTCGCCAGCACCTTCTGGGCCCGGACCTTCGCATCATCGAACCGACCGGCCATCAACAGGAGACTGCCGGCTGTCAGCTGCACGGACTTGTCTGCGACGACATCCGCAGCGCGGATATATTCCTGCACGGCCCTTTGTGTGTCGCCTTGCTTCCGATACGCATCCGCCAGCTTGAGTCTGACGTCGCCTGCCTGTGGTTCCTTGGCGAGCGCGTTCCGATACTCGATGATCGCTTCCGCATTCTTTCCAGCCGCCGCATATGCATCGCCGCTTTTCGCGAACTTCATCATTGCGGCATGCGGATCACGCGCGCAGCCAGCGGAAACGGAAAGCGCCAGCAGGAGACCAGCCAGCTTCGGGTTTCGCCAGAGAGTCAGAGTTTTCGACATGTTTCTCGTATTCCACCGAACGAACGGCGGCAAAGAACTCAACGCCAGTGTGTGGCACAGCCGGCAGAGCAAAGAACTCTCCGTGAAGGCCGACTCCTATGGCTATCAGTAACTACTGTGTTATCAGCTGTTTACTGTTACGGTTGGCGGATAACCAGGGGAGGCGAGGCTCGGAAGGTTCTCTAAAGGCAGACTTTTGTCAATGCTTGAACGCTCAAATGTCTTCAGCCAGATTGACATCTAAAAAACCGCGCGACCGGCATCCGCCAGGTCGCGCTCGCTAGGCTTTCGCGGCGGCATCAAGAATGTGCCACTCGACCGAGGTAGTGATTGGTGGGGCGTCCATTGCCGTTGGTGCCGACTGGGTCAAACGCGTCCGCCTTTGCAGGCTCTTCGACCGCATGCGCGTGCTGAAACACCTCCGCCCCCGTCGTCTCGATTCGCACGGTGTACGCGATAGGGAGCTGATCCAGTATGGCGGCTACTGCTTTGAGTAATGCCGGGGCAAAGAGTCTTTCGTCTTCAGAGGTCAACGACGAAACAAACCGGATGTCCATACGACTCCACACTCTCGCTCGATGGCGCTAGAAAAATAGGGACGATGCAGGGCTAACGTGGTGTGACGATTTTGCAATCGGCGTTCCCCTATGTGCCAGCGCGAATACGTGTAAATACGGGCTCTTTTTTCATTCAGCACTCAAAATGGGACCGTCTAACGCGCAAAAACTCTGCGCGCACAGGGACTTCTGGATATTCAAATCTGCAACAACTTCGGCAACCCTTTCAATTGGCTGGTTATCTTAGGAAACTCGCGCCGCCGCCGCCATCGAGAATGTGTCAAGCCCATGGCACATGGCGTGCTTCAGTCCAGCTCTTCTATGGCTTCGGATTTGGGTGCGACCCCGACAACCAGCCGGCCGGCCGCTCTCGCCGATGAAATGCAGTCGATTCGGGCGCTGGCGCTTCACGTCGCTGCGCAAGTGACGTTGGCGAGAGCTCTCGAGGCTGTCAGTAGCAGCCTGGCGACGTTTCTTAACGCGCCGATTGCCTTGCTGTCGAGGGATCCGCTCTCGTGGAGATTTGAAACTTACGCATTCCCTGAGGCGGCGCCGATGGAGGCGCTGGCCAGATTTCGACAATCGGAGACGACTGACGATCCGATCAAGCAGCTCCAGGAGGACTCGGGACAGGCGTGGACCGCGATTGGTCTCGGCACATTTGGCGATCGTGATTGGGCTTTGCTCCTGCCCGGGCAGTCCGGTGCGTGGGCGGAGCGCCCTGGTTTCGAACAACTGGTTGAGAACGTCGGCTGGAGTCTCGGACAAGTGGCAAACAGAGAACTCGCTGACCACGCGAATCAGTTCCAAAGAAGACTGCACGCATTCAACCGTCGTTTGACACGCGAATGCGATTCGGACCATCTCAATGCGCTCGTCCTGAAAACGCTGGCCCATCAGGTTCGGGCAGCGACCGGTGCGCTGGCGCTGTACGACCAATCGGAAGATGCCCTCGCGATCGTCGCCACTACCGGCTATCCGCTCTCGGTGGTCGAGCACCTCCGCATTCGCCCCGGTGATGGGCTGATTGGCTCCGCTTACAAATCGGGGAAGGCGGTTGTGGGTGATTCCGGTAGTGGACGGAAGCGTCTCCGATATCGAACCGATTCCTACATGGTGCTGCCGATAGTCGCGGGCAATGATCGCCTCGGTGTCATTGCGCTGACGGATCGTGTGGACGGGCGAAGGTTTGAGGCGCGGGATTTCGCTGCGGCGCGTGTGATGGTGTCGACCGCGGCCGCCGCATTCAGCCGGCAGCGGTTGCACGCACGACTGGCGACGCTGACCGAACTCGCCACAGTAGATCCGGTTACCGGATTGTTCAACCGTCGATACCTTGAAACTCGACTCGAGGCGGAAGTCGAGCGCGCGCGTCGTCAGGGGCAGGATCTCGCGCTGTTGCTCATCGACATCGACGACTTCAAGCGGGTTAACGACACGCGCGGTCACCTGGAAGGCGATCGGATCCTGAGGGATGTTGCTGACCTTCTTCGCGCCGGAGTCCGGATCTTTGACGTGTGTGCTCGATACGGTGGAGAAGAGTTCGTGATCGTCATGCCCGCCGCGTCGGCGACGGTGGCGCAGCAAGTCGCGGAGCGCATTCGACTGCGCGTCGAGCGGAACTTCGGCAATGATTCTCCGCCAGTGACCGTGAGTGTCGGCGTCGGAATGCTCGATAGCGCAACGACTGCGGACGAACTTGTTGATGTCGCCGACCGTGCGCTGATCGCCGCGAAACAGGCGGGTAAGAACCTGGTCTGGACAGCTACCGATCAAATCCGAAGACGTCCGTAGGAAATACGGTGGGACAAAAAAACCGTCACCGAACGACATTCGCGTCGGTGACGGCAAGGAAGTCTGGATTCGCGCCGCTTCAGCGCTGCGCGCGTCGCCGGCGAATTGCTGCGAGCGACATCCCGACACCCAACAACGTCAGCGTGGTCGGCTCCGGAACCTTCTCCGAAACGAGATCCCCAACCTTGTTCCCGTTTTCATCGACGTATCTCACTTTGATTGACGGAAGCAGGTCCGGATTCGTGCTGGCAAAGTCGAAGACTGGTCCGCTGATATTGATCGTGAACTGCCAAACGAGCGGGCCGTTGCTCGGAATGAATGCGCCGCCGGGACTGCTCAACTTCCAGTCGCTGCACTCGAACCCAGAACCGCTACCGCTGCACCCGCCGGCGCTGACGCCTCCCGAGACCAGTTTCCAGTACTGGACGCCCCCCGGCGCTGTCGTCAATTCAGCGTCGTCGACACCTGAGGATATCTTTACGGCCACTTCGTCGATACGTACGCCGTCACCTGTATAACCGGAGGTATCGATGGTCAAGGTGGCGAGATAGGTATCGAATGTGCCGTCGACCTTCGTGAAATCGAGCGAGTAGATCGACCCTTGGCAGGTGTTGCAATCCGGGCCGATCGATTCGGCCTTCGCTTGGGTCGCACCCATGAGCAAGCCAGCACAAACGAAAAACACAGTTCGAAAGAGTTTCAGCATCCGGTCCTAACTTTTCTGGGGCTCGGTACTACGCGGCGCCACTTCCGCTTAGGCAACAAGACTGCCACACCAGTTCGACTAAACTGGTATGACCACTCGCTTGTAAACGACTGACTTCAAAGGACGATATTGTTAGTCGTCCAGCGTTCGACAACGGTGATGTGGCAGTAAAGTCTCGGAGGCAGCAGACTTAATTCTTCAAGCTGGCCAAAACGCGGATCTTCTTGTGTTGTTAGGGCTTTACCCCGATATCGAGGTTGCCGGGCGCCCTGCGGTGACCAATGCTCGAATCGCGCGCCCCAACGATTTGGGGTGATGTCGAATCTTGACGCCGCCCCACTCGACGGCGAGATCGCACTCGACCACCTGCGCGTCTCCGGCATGCCGCAGCAGCCGCTCGGCCACCACCGGTTCCGATCCGCGCGACGCGTAGAGCCGCGTCGCCTCTGCATCAATCGGCCGCCGATTTACCAGGATGTAGTCGAAGAGATCAAACCCTGTGTGCGATCGGATCGCTCGCAGGTGATCGTCGAGGGTGTAATGCTCGGTTTCTCCCGGCTCGGTCATCAGATTCGCGACATAGATCCGCACAGCATTGACGCCGTGGATGGTCGCGGCAACACCCTCGACGAGGAGATTCGGCAGCACGCTCGTATAAAGACTGCCGGGTCCGATGATGATGCCGTCCGCGTTCACAAGTGCGGCGAGGGTCTCCGGCACTGGCCGCGGACTCGGCTCGAGCGAAAGCCGACGGACCGGGGAGGGATCGCGAACGATCTCGGTCTCACCGTCGATCGTTCTGCCGGATTCGAGTTCCGCGCGAAGGCGAACATCATCGAGTGTTGAGGGCAACACGCGGCCTCGCGATCCGATCATCGATCCGAGTGCTTCGATCGCGCGCGCGAAGTCGCCGGTCTGCTGCGTGAGTGCCGCCAGCAGGAGGTTGCCGACAGGATGCCCGACAACTCCGGGACCCTCATCGAGTCGATGGTGGAGCAACTGCTTGAACTGGGACTCGGGGTCGGTCAGAGCCAGCAGGCAATTGCGGGCGTCACCAGGCGGAAGGATTCCCAACTGCTGCCGGAGCCGTCCCGAGCTACCTCCGTCATCCGTCACTGTGACGATCCCGGTTAACGCGTAGGGATCCTTTTCACCTTTTTCGGCTGCGAGTTGCGCGAGTCCCTCGAGCACCGCTGGCAAACCGGTGCCGCCGCCGAGCGCCACGATCCGTGCGGCGCGCGCGGGCTCATTGTCGAGCGCGCGAACGACCGCGCGCGAGTGGGAAGAGGCTTCGACGTCGGTTCGCGGAGCGATCGGAAATGCCATCAACGTTCGACGATGGCAACCGGCGTGCCCACTGAAACGGCACCACGATGCGTCCACCCGCCAGATAGGTTGCAACGATTCGAACTAAAGTCCGCTCCGCGTCGGAATTCGTGCTGACTGCCTCATGTGCAGTCGCGAGCAAACTCGACACCTTGATACTCAGAGCCAGTATCGTTAATGCGCCGCTGTAATTTGTTCAGGTGATTAGATATCGCGTCTTTAGTCTCCCTTTTACTTGACATCTACAGGTTGAGGCTGTGTAATCTTGGGTTTCCGCATTCGTCTATGGAACTGCCTTCACTGCTTGGCGAGACCAACGCTATCCGGGCGCTCAACGAAGAAATTACGTATGCGTCACGATGCGACGCGAAAGTCCTCATTACCGGGGAGAGCGGGGTCGGGAAGGAAGTCGTCGCTCGTCTCATTCACGCCAACAGCGCGCGCCGCCGGGCGCCGCTGATCACGGTCAACTGTGCCGCGCTGTCCGACACGCTCCTCGAGACGGAGCTGTTCGGGCACGTGCGCGGCAGTTTTACTGGTGCGTATCGCGATCGACAGGGAGCGTTGGAGCTCGCGCATCGCGGCACCGTGTTCATGGACGAAGTCGGGGAGACAAGTCCGCGCATGCAGGGACTGCTGCTCCGATTTCTCGAGGCCGGCGAGATACAGCGCGTCGGATCCGACGCGATTCAGTCGCGCGTCGATGTTCGCGTGATTGCGGCGACCAATCGACAACTCGTCGACAGCGTTGCGGCGAAGACGTTTCGTGAAGATCTCTACTATCGGTTGAACGTCATTCACATCCGCGTGCCGTCGTTGCGCGAGCGGCGCGACGACATTCCGACATTCTTCGAATTCTTCCTCGACCAGTTCAGTCGTCAGTACGCGGTCAACAAGCCAAACGTTTCACTGGCAACCCTTTCGCTGCTGTCGGAATATGCCTGGCCGGGAAACGTTCGTGAACTGAAGAACATCGTCGAACGGCTCGTCGTTCGGTCGTCGGAGAATCCGATCGAGCCTCGTGATCTGCCGCTCGAGGTTCTGCGTGGAACCTCCGCAGAGCAGCAACCGCAAGCACCGGCGGCAACGCCAACAGTCACGAGTGCGCCCGCGCGCTCGGCAGCGGATGCGCTGTTCGAGCGCATGGTCAACGGCGGAGAGTCATTCTGGTCGGCGGTGTACGCGCCGTTCATGTCGCGCGATCTCACAAGAGACGATGTGCGCGCAATTGTTCGACGAGGGCTCGAGCGGACAGGCGGGAACTATCGAGTGATGGTGGAGCTCTTCAACATGCCGATCGACGACTACAAACGGTTTCTCGGCGTGCTGAGGAAGTATCAGTGCCACATGCCCTTCCAGCAGTTCCGATCCGTGACGGGTACCCGAACGTCGCGCGAGCAGGCAGGAGAGGCGACGCAACCGATTGCGTAAGAGACCGAGGCCTTGTCGGTTTTGAGTTTTCTGTTTTTGGTTCTAGGTTTTTCGTTTGCGGTTTCGGTTTCGGAGTTTTGAGGTTTCGTTTTTGGTTTCTGGTCGAGGAACTGATAACCAAAAACCAAAACTAAGAACCAAAAACTGAGAACCAAAAACCCAAAACCCAAAACGGACTCGATTCACCCGTCAGTGCCCATCCCCCGAATTCCCCTGCCGAAGAATCGCGAGTAGTTGCGCGCCCGTGACCGGCTTCACCATGTAGGTGGCGCCGACGTGCTCGGCTTCTGTGCGAAGCACAGGATCATCAAATCCGGAAAAGACAATCAAGCGGATGTCGGGGTAGGTGTCTCGTCCGATCACGGCAAGCTGCAAACCGTTGAATGCGCCAAGGCGCACGTCCGTAATCAATGCATCGAAGCGAGTCGTCTGCAGGACTCGTCGCGCTTCTTCGAAACTGCCGTAAGCACGAACATCCTGTCCGGCTTCCAGAAACGATCGCTCCAGTGCCTCCAGGAGCGACGGATCATCGTCGACGATGAGGATTTTCTGACGTTGGGTGGTCTCAGACATCGTCTAGTCCCGCATGCATTCCCCGGACCGGTTGTCAATTGGTCTTCAGGCCTAGGGAATAAAAGTTTCGGAACGGGAGATTTCCGGGTATTTCCCTTCTTTGAGGCTAACCCGTTGGCCGCTGGGACGCAATCTTAACCTTCTGGCGGGACGGCGCCGTTATTGCACAGTTCTTTACGTGGCCGTCATGGGTATTCCAGACCCTCGACTTGAGAACTGTCTCATCAGCAACGCGAACGCACGCGCAGCAGAGCTCATCGCATCATTTGCCTCCGTTCAGCCCATCGACGCAACCGAGATGTCTGAACGCATCAGCGGAGTTCTGGACGACTACTGCGGCTGCTTGCTCTCTGAACTCCGCCGCGCGGTTGATCGGATCGACGCCCCGGAGGCAACCTGGTTGCGGCAGAACTACCTGCGGTTGATCGTGGACTTTGCCACGGGCATACGTGACGCGATCGCAGATTCTGCGTCGCGGCACGCCGCGGCGCAGGTAATCCAGTGCAAGGTGCTCGAGCACGAACGCAATCTGCGCATCGCGCTGGATGCGCACGGCGGTCTGACGTCGACTTTGCCGGATACAGGCCCCGAGCAGTCAACTGAACCCACCGGCGTGAAAGTCTCCGCGAGCAGCTAGCCAGGATCGCCCGCGAATTCAGTCGTTCGAGATACTCCCCGCCAGCTCACGACGGTGTACTCTCTGCTGGCCCCTCAGATCGTATGGCCGGGCTACACTGACGGACGTGTTGGTCATTACCTCACCTCGCTTTGAAGAGCACGTAACGCCGCCCGGCCACCCGGAGCGGATGGAACGCGCACACGTGTTCGATGCCGTCGCCGCCCGTTGCAGTGGCATCGGTGTCGCGTCCGAGGCACCGCGTCCTGCATCGCGCGACGAACTCGTCCGCGTCCATTCCCCTGACTACCTGGACGCGATCGCGCTCTCGTCAGGCCGTGCGGTGATGCTGGATCCAGATACGTTCACTTCGCCGGAGAGCGTCGAGATTGCCGCTCTCGCCGCAGGCGCGGCCGTGCAGGCAGCCGAGCACGCGATCGCAAAACATGAACCCGCCTTCGCGCTCGTTCGTCCCCCGGGCCATCATGCCGAGCGCGATCGCGCGATGGGGTTTTGCCTCTACAACAACGTCGCCGTCGCGGCTGCGTCTGCGATCGCTCACGGACTCGAGCGTGTCGCCATCGTCGATATCGACGTGCATCACGGAAACGGGACGCAGTGGATGTTCTACGACGATCCCAAAGTCCTCTACGTGTCGACACACCAATATCCCTTTTATCCGGGGACCGGTGCGGCAAGCGAGGTCGGCACCGGTGAAGGGGCTGGATTCACGTTCAACGTTCCACTCGAGATGGGAGCAACAGATGCGGATTACGCGCTCGTTTATCGCGCGGCGATCCTTCCGGTAATCGAAGCGTTCGCGCCCGACCTGATGTTAGTGTCAGCAGGCTTCGACGCGCACGAACGTGACCCGCTCGCATCGATGCGCGTCACGACTGACGGTTACGCATCGATTGTCAGACAACTGGTCAAAGCTTCGCGCAATGGATCGATCGCGTTCGTGACCGAAGGTGGATACGACCTCGGAGCTCTCGGTGATTGTCTCGATGCCGCGATCGCCGAAGCCTCGGGGAAGGCGGTCGAAATCGACGCGTCCGCCACGGCTACACCGACGGCGTCTACTTGGCGCGCAGAACGCGCGCTCGAGGCGGTTCGAGCCGCCCAGAAGGGTCACTGGCGAGCGTTATAGACGCTATAATTGATAGATCGTGCCCGACTACAAGCCCCAGACAATCGAGAAGAAATGGCAGGAGCGGTGGCGCGACAGCCGCGCCTTCGAGGTCGCTGAAGATCCGTCGAAACAGAAGTTCTACTGCCTCGAGATGTTCGCGTACCCGTCGGGCCACGCGCACGTCGGTCACGTCCGCAACTACATGATTGGCGACGTCGTCGCACGCATGAAACGCATGCGAGGCTTCAACGTCCTGCACCCGTTCGGCTGGGATGCGTTCGGTCTGCCCGCGGAAAACGCGGCTATCAAGAACCGCACACACCCCGAAACGTGGACCCTCGAAAACATCGCCCATATGAAAGGGCAGCTCCAGCGTCTGGGCATCAGCTACGCATGGGAACGCGAGATCGCGACCTGTCTGCCGGAGTACTACCACTGGAACCAGTGGGTATTCCTGAAAATGCTCGAGCGCGATCTGGCGTATCGTCGCCGCTCGACCGTCAACTGGTGCCCAAGCTGCAACACCGTCCTGGCCAATGAACAGGTGATCGACGGTGCATGCTGGCGTTGCGGCACGACGGTGACGACCCGAGAACTGGAGCAATGGTTTTTCCGGATTACGCATTACGCAGACGAACTGCTCGATGCGACCGACACGCTGACCGACTGGCCCGAGAAGGTTCTGACGATGCAGCAGAACTGGATTGGGCGATCGGAAGGGGCCCGTGTGCGCTTCGCGTTGGGCGGGCCTGAGCAGCTTCTGGCTTCTGGCTCTCGGCTCCTGGCGGAATCCGGGCCGACAGCCGCGGAGGGGAAGACGAACCAGCAGCCAGCAGCCAACAGCCAGCAGCCGACGATCGAAGTCTTCACCACCCGCATCGACACCATCTACGGCGCCAACTTCCTTATGCTGTCGCCCGAGCATCCAGTGGTGCAGGAGTGGAGCAGGGAAGCAGGGGCTGACGAGTTCCGGCGAAACTTGCAGCGCTTCCAGGCGCAGGACCGCAACGCGCGGATGATCGGTGAAATCGAGAAGGAGGGCTTCGACACGAGCCGGACGGCGATCAATCCCTTTACCGGAAGGCCCGTTCCGATCTGGGTCGCCAATTTCGTGTTGATCGAGTACGGCACGGGCGCCGTGATGGGTGTGCCTGGACACGATCAACGGGACTTCGAGTTTGCGAAAAAGTACAACTTGCCGATCACGATAGTCGTTCAGCCAGAAGGTGAAAAGCTGACCGTCGAAACGATGACGGAGGCGAAGCCGGGAGCGGGGAAGCTGGTCGAATCTGGCGAATATAACGGTCTCGATTGGGAAGAAGCCAATCACAAGATGACCGTCGACGCGGAGGCGAGAGGGATTGGTGAAGGAACAGTCCAGTATCGGCTGAAGGACTGGGGCATTTCGCGGCAACGGTATTGGGGAACGCCGATCCCGGTCGTGTACTGCGAGTCGTGCGGCATGGTTCCGGTCCCGGCTGATGATCTGCCCGTCATGCTCCCGAAGATCGCCGAGTTCAGCGGCCGCGGAGATTCGCCGCTGGCACAGATCCCCGAGTTCGTCAACACGACGTGTCCGAAGTGCGGGAAACCTGCTCGGCGTGAAACCGACACGATGGATACGTTTGTCGATTCCTCGTGGTACTTCTTCCGCTTCTGCGATCCGCACAATTCCGAGTTGCCCTTTGATCCGGAGAAAGTGACCTACTGGGGGCCGGTCGACTTCTACAGCGGCGGCGTCGAGCACGCGATCCTGCACCTGATTTACTCGCGCTTCTTCACCCGCGTCTTCCGCGATCTCGGCATGACGACGCTGAGCGAGCCATTCACGCGGCTGCTGACGCAGGGCATGGTGCTGAAGAACGGTCAAGTCATGTCGAAATCCAAAGGGAACGTGGTCGATCCCGATGACATGATCCAGAAGTATGGCGCCGACGCGCTGCGCTTGTATGTGATGTTTGTTGCGCCGCCGGAGAAAGAGATCGAGTGGACCGACGCCGGCCTCGAAGGCAGTTGGCGCTTCCTGGCTCGCGTGTGGCGCCTGGTCGATTCGCTGGCGGACACAATCGGTGGGGAAGGGATTCCGACCCCGGCGGAGGTCGAACTGAATGATGCAGAACGTGCTCTGAGACGCAAGACGCACGACACGATTCGTCGCGTCACGCTGGATCTCGATCCACGAGTGCATCTGAACACTGCGATCTCGGGATTGATGGAGTTGGTGAACGAGCTCTACGCGTTTTGCAACAACAGCGACTGCCTCCGCATCGGTCAGACGGCGAGTGATGCCGCCTCCGTTGGCGTCGTCGAGCGCGCCGCCACTGTGGCGGTGTTGAAAGAGTCAGTCGAAGCCTTGGTGAAGATGATTTCCCCGTTTACCCCGCACATGGCGGAGGAGCTGTGGGAGAAGCTTGGGCATTCCAGCGGCATCGTCGCCGCAGGGTGGCCGGCGTTCGACGAAGCCGTCGCGAAGGCCGAGGAGGTTGTCATCCCCGTGCAGATCAACGGCAAGCTCCGCGCGCGGCTGACCGTGCCGGCTGATATTTCCGAGGAGCAGCTCCGCCAAATCGCGCTGTCGGATCCAGCAGTGGTGAAGCATCTCGAAGGGAAAACTGTGCGCAAGGTCGTGATCGCGAACGGGCGTCTTGTGAGCATAGTTGCTGGGTAAGCCACGGAAGAACACGGACTAACACGGATAGGCCACGGAAGAACACGGACTCACACGGATAAGCCACGGAAGAACACGGACTCACACGGATAGGCCACGGAAGAAGACGGACTAACACGGATAAACCACGGAAGAACACGGACTAACACGGATCATGACGAGCCGACGTGAATTCCTACGTGCCGCATCACTCATTGCATCCGGCATCGCATTGCCTAGGTGTGGTTATTCACTTGCTGGTCGAGGCTCGTTTCTGCCGGCGTCGATCAAAGTCATCGGCGTGCCGATGTTCACCAACAACACGCCGATCTTCGAAGTCGAGAAGCGAATCACGCCGCGGGTCATTTCCGAATTCATCGGCCGTGGTAAGTACACGGTCAAACCGGATGCGAACAACGTCGATGCAGTGCTGACGGGGGAAATCTCGTCAATATCGGTCACCCCCGCGACGTTCACCGACGAGCGGCAAGCATCGAAATACGTGATTACCGTCGTCACCAAGATCGAGTTCAAGGACGTCAAGGCGGACAAAGTCTTGTGGTCGAACCCGTATCTGGCGTATCGCGAGGACTACGAGGTATCGAACACCGCAAGCATCACCGACCCCGCTGCATTCCTCGGCCAGGACGTCAATGCGCTCGACCGCCTCGCCGTCGAACTCGCACGCAGCATCGTCAGCGCTATCCTCGAGGCGTTCTAAGAGTCACATGCAGTCGACGCCGCAAGCCGTGCGCAAGCAGCTCGCGCAGGGCAAGCCCGATCCGGTCTACGTCATTGTTGGCGACGACGACGCGGAGATGTCCCGCCTGGCGGCGGAGCTTTCGGCGCTGATCGAGGACGAACTGCGCGCATTCAATCTCGAACGGATGTACGCGACCGATAAATCCGTCACGCCAGCCGCCATCGTGGAATCGGCGTGCACGTTTCCGATGCTCGGCGATCGGCGGGTCGTCCTCGTCCTCCGCGCTGAGAAAATCCTGAAGCCGAAACGCCGCGGTAAGGCGGCCGAAGAGACGATTGCGACGGAAGACGACGAGCCAGCCGGCGACGTTGAAGTCCTCGAGGCGTATCTGAAGGAGCCAGAGCCGCGCACCACGCTGGTGTTGGTCGCCGCCGACGTCGATCGCACTCGGCGCCTTTATAAGACGCTGCACAAACAGGCGACGATCGTCGAATGCTGGGGACTCAAAGGCGCGAAGGATGGGAAACCAGATCTGCGACAGGTGGCGCGTGTGGCCGAGACTCTCGTCCGCCAGGCGGTTGGTGATGCCGGGCAGCAGATCGATGCGCGCGCGGCGCGTCTCATCGCCGAACGGGCGGGGACCGACATCGCGACGTTGCGCGGCGATGTCGAGCGACTCCTGCTCTACACCGCCGGAAAGTCAAAGATCGACTTGACGGACGTTCAGGAAATCGTCAGCGCCGAGACGGCGCAGGACGATTGGGCGGTGACGACCGCGATCCAGCGCGGCGACACGGCCGAAGCACTTCGGCAGCTGGGCCTCGCGCTGGAGTCGGGCGGCGTGCCCTACATGATTCTTGGTCAGCTCGGATGGTTCGTACGAGAAAAACTGTCGATCTCGGACCCCCGACGCGTCCCGGCGGCGGTGGACGCGTTGTTCCGTACCGACGTCGACTTGAAAAGCTCGGCTGGCGATCCGCGGGTACTGCTCGAACGCCTGGTGGCCGAGTTAAGCAGCCGCTGACTTCTTGCTGACCCGGCTCGCGAGACGCGACTTGTAGCGGCCCGCTGTGTTGCGGTGAATGAGCTTTTTCGCCGCCATCTTGTCGACCAGCGAAATCGTGTCGCGAAGGGCGTCCTTGACCTTCGCCGGATCATCCGAATCGATCGCCGCGCGGATATCCCGAAGGGCGGAGCGAAGGCGCGAGCGCAGCTGACGGTTGTGCTCACGTCGCTTGACGTTCTGACGGTGCGCTTTTAGCGCTGAATCGTGACTGGCCACTCTCTAATCCTCTTATTGGAAACCGTACAACCTGCGAATTATATCATCATCCGAGGGGTATAATGTCCCCCGTCTCTGCTATGCTGACGTTCGGACCGAGGAGCGCGCGTGCCCGAATTCGAGATCAATCAAGCTGCACACGAGACTATCGCATCAGCCGAAACTCCATACCTCCCCGATGATTTTGCCGATGTCCCGAGAAGCCGCGGTCGCGAAGGCCTGCCGAAGGCGTTTCGCATGCGGCACGGGTCGCACTACGTCGAGCAGTTGATGGGCGACGCGCCGATTCAGTCGGTTCGTCAGATTCCAATCGATCAGGTCGTTGGCCCTGAAGTCAAGGCGGATGTCTCAGAGCTGGTGGCGTCCATTCGCGAAGTGGGCCTGCTGCAGCCGCTGCTGGTGACCTCCCGGGAGCCGTCGCGTTTCGAGTTGCTGGCCGGGCGACATCGCCTCTCCGCGGCTCGTCAGGCGGGGCTGTCTGCAGTCCCGTGCCTCTTGGTCAACACCGACCACGACGCGGACGAACTGAAGGCGCACACCGAACGCAAATCGACGATCGAAGAGAAGCCGACGCCGCCTCCCGTCGTCGCCCCATCGATCGATTCGTCCGCGACTGCCGACGTACTGCGCACCGCGTTCTCCGAAATCAGCACGTCGATGCGCTTCATCGATTCACTGGCACCAATCGCGCGCATCAACGACTCCGGCCTTCGTGCAACGATGCTCGTCAATGCCATCAGCATCGAGGCGCATCGCGCGACCACGCTCGCAGCTGCGGCGTCGCTCTTGACACGGCGCGAACCACTTCGGCTCGAGGCCATTGACGGTGCTGCCGTTCTTCAGGCCATTCGCGCAGAGGTTCGTGTCGAGGCGCGAATGAAGGGGGTGACAATCGATTGGACGCAGTCGGTCGCGTTAGCGCGGACCGTGGCCGATGTGGAAGCGCTCTCGACCGGGTGGTCTGCGCTCGTTCACGCGCTCCTGTCGCTCGCCGATGACGGCGATCGGCTGGAGATCATGCTTGACGCGCCACGAGTGCGTCCGGCGCTCATTCTCCAGGTAAAGATGCACTGTGATAGTCCGGCGCCGGCAGGCGATCGTTTCTTTGACGCTACCTGGATCGATCACCCCGCCGGTCGCAGCGGCGCTGTCATGCTGGCCGCGGCGCTCCAGAGCGCGCGGTTGCACGGCGGACGTCTGTCGCTCGCCACGATCGACGACGGCGTGTCGCTGACGTTTGTCGCGCCACAGCCGCTGGACTGATTTAGTTTCCCTCTTTCATCTTTCTCAGCTGTCGCCGCTCGCGTTTGTCCGGTGAGCCGGCGCTCTGCGGACGCATGAACGCACGGGCGAGACGATCGATTCGTCGTTGCTCGATTTCTTCACGTGTCGGCTGCGGGGTAACGTCTTCGTACAATGCTCGCGCGTCCTTGCGCGCCATGTGTTTATCTGCGACGGCGTAAACAATCACTCGTTGTTTGCGTCCGAGCGGCCGGCTGATTTCGATCTCATCTCCCGATTTGATTTCCCGGTGCGGCTTCGACGGTTGGCCGTTGACGGAGACCTTTCCCGCCTTGCATGCCTTCTGCGCCTCCGAGCGCGTTCGAAACAGGCACGCCACGTCGAGCCATATGTCGATCCTGACGGTGGTGAGTGGCTCAGGAGTCACGCTTACGATTCCGTAATCGAGCGTGCACGAACGAGACGCTCGGGCCGATAAAAACCCTGTAAGTCATTGAAAAATGTGGGCACTTGGCTTGCCTTGTTGAGGTGCGCCGGACGACGGTAAACTGCTGATCTTCAAACATTTCATGCGTTCGCGTGTGTTCCCAATCGTAGTCGCCACCATTGTGGCTCTGGCAACGCCTTGCGTTGTCCAGGCCCAGATCTACACCTGGCGGGACGCCGGCGGGAACATGGTGCTTTCGGACCACCCCAAGGACAGCACTCAGCGCACATACGCCGTGGTTGGAACGAGCGGCGAGATCCGCACGACGCGCGTCGGGAAACGCACCACCGCTTACGACTCGATTATCGACGCACACGCGACCGAGCATAGGGTCCGATCCGATCTTGTTCGCGCCGTAATTCAAGCGGAGTCGGCGTTCAATCCTATGGCCCGATCGGTCAAGGGTGCGATGGGATTGATGCAATTGATGCCCGCGACGGCCATCGCTTACGGAGTCGCCAATGCGTACGACCCGGCCGAAAACATCCGCGCTGGGGTTGCTTATCTGCGCGGCCTGCTCGACCGGTATTCGCAAAACGAGGAGCTGGCGCTCGCCGCTTACAACGCTGGACCGACCGCGGTTGAAAAGTACGGTCGCGCCGTTCCGCCGTATCGCGAGACGAAGAACTACGTCGCCAAGATTCAGAAGAACGCCGGGTCGCGTCCTGCGCCTTTGCGCGTCTATAAAGTGGTCGAAATCAAAGACGGCCGCGAAGTCGTCCGCTATACGAATACTCCGCCGCCAAAATAGCCCGTTTCAAGTCAACATCGCCCGCACCACGTCCGGTGCCTTTGAAAGCAGTTCGTCGATTCTCGATGGATCCTTACCGCCGGCCTCGGCGAAGTCAGGCCGTCCGCCGCCGCCGCCACCAACAATCGGCGCAAGTTCCTTGACGATGCGCCCCGCTTGCAGTCTCGACGTCAGATCCTTCGTCACCGAAACGACCAGACCGACCTTGCCATCGTTCTCGGACGCTAGCACCACGACGCCGCTGCCGACACGATCGCGCAGCGAATCCGAAATCCCGCGAAGGGAGCTCTTCTCGAGTCCTGAGACGCGCTTGGTGATCAGCTTGATCCCGTCGACGTCGATTGGCTCGTCAGTTGTCCCACCTTTTCCGGACGATCCGCCGAGCGCGACCTTCATTTTCAGCTGGTCCACTTCTCGCGCGAGTCGCTTCGCTTCTGATTGAAGCTTCTGAACCGCTTCGACCGCGTGATCGGTAGTCACAGACAGCGTGGACACGACATCTTCGAGCGTCGAGCGCTCCTGCTGTGCTCGTGCGACGGCCGCGGCACCAGTGATCGCCTCGATGCGCCGTACCCCCGCAGCGACGCCACTTTCTTCGGTGATGAGGAACGGACCGATATCGCCAGTCGCGCGCACGTGCGTCCCGCCGCACAGTTCCATGCTGAAGCCCGGGATCGAGACAACGCGAACACGATCGCCATACTTCTCGCCGAACAACGCCATCGCCCCGGCAGCGATGGCCTCGTCCGTCGTGCGCACGTCCGTCCGGACTGGGCTGTTTCGATAAATCTGCTCGTTGACGATTCGCTCGATTCGCTCGATCTGCTCTCTCGGGATGGCGGCGAAGTGCACGAAATCGAAGCGCAGTCGATCCGGCGCCACCAAGGAGCCGGCCTGCTTCACATGGGTGCCAAGCACCTGACGGAGCGCCGCATGAAGGAGATGAGTCGCCGTGTGATTCCGCCGCGTGGCATCACGCACCGCTTCGTCAACAATCGCAGTAACGACGTCACGCTCGGCGATCTGGCCGCGCGTGGTCCGGACCGCGTGAAGACGCGGCCAGTTTGCAAATCGGGTCAAGCCCTCGACGACCGCTTCGCCCCGCGCGCCAACAATGGTGCCTGAGTCGGATACCTGGCCGCCAGCCTCCAGATAAAACGGCGATTGTCCCAGGGCCACGAAGCCCCGCTGGCCTTCCGCCAGTTGGTCGATTTCGTTCCCTTCCTGGTCGAACATCGCCAGCACTGGCGTTCCCGCGACGCGCGTCGATTCGTATCCTTCGAAGCGGTCACCAGTTGACTGAAGCTCGCGCGCCAGACCGTCGCGTTTGACGGACCAGTTCATGTCCGTCGTTTTGCCTTTGAACGCGCTGCCCGCGCGAGCCTTCTCACGCTGGCCCTCCATCGCGCGCTCGTAACCCTCGCGATCGATCGCGATGTTGCGTTGACTCGCCAGGTCCTCCATGAAATCAAGAGGGACACCGAGCGAGTCGTACAGCCGGAACGCGTCCTCGCCGGACATCACGTTTCCTGACGCGGCAGCGCGATCGAGCGATTCTTCGAGCCGCGGCAGTCCTGCGGTCAGCACCGCGTCGAACCGCTCTTCCTCGCTGCGAACCACGCGCACGATCGCATCGTGGTTGGCTTCGAGCTCCGGATACGCCTTGCCCATATCGGCAACGATGACGCCGACGAGCCCGTGGAGGAAGGGCTCTTTGAAGCCGAGCTTTTTGCCGTGCCGCATTGCCCGACGCATGATCTTCCGCAGGACATAACCGCGCCACTCGTTGGATGGAACGACACCGTCGCCGATGAGGAACGTCATTGCCCGAAGGTGATCCGCAATCACGCGCATGGAAATGTCCAGCGGATCATCGATAGTGGCGCGGTATTTCAGACCCGCATGTTCACCAACGGCGGAGAGAATCGGCGTGAAGACATCCGTGTCGTAGTTCGACAGCTTGTCCTGGATCACCGCTGTGATCCGCTCGAGTCCCATTCCAGTGTCGATTGACGGCGCGGGTAGTGGCTTCAACGTGCCGTCCGCCTGCCGATCGAACTCCATGAAGACGTTGTTCCAGATCTCGACGAAGCGATCACAGCTGCAGTCCAGCCCGCGGCAGGCTCGCCCCGCGCGTTCCTCCTCGCATGGGTAATCGTTGCCCCGGTGGTAATGAATTTCGGAGCATCGGCCACAGGGACCGGTGTCTCCCATCTGCCAGAAGTTCTCGGCGAGGCCAAGCTCGGTGACGCGCGATGCAGGCACCAGCTTCGCCCAGATGCCGTGGGCCTCGTCGTCG
Organism: Vicinamibacterales bacterium; assembly: GCA_035758845.1. Lineage (GTDB taxonomy): Bacteria > Acidobacteriota > Vicinamibacteria > Vicinamibacterales > 2-12-FULL-66-21 > JALZOC01. The sequence continues at coordinate 5,813 of DASTVZ010000254.1, read as the reverse complement.
CGCGGTATGCCTGATTCCCCTTTGAAGATGGTTGGATACAGGCGATCAGCAGGGAGTCGCCACACGTCGGTCAGGAGTTCCCAGGCAAACGGAATGGCGCCGCTCTTGAAATAGTCACCGAACGAGAAATTGCCGAGCATCTCGAAGAACGTGTGATGCCGCAGCGACGGTCCGACGTTGTCGAGATCGTTGTGCTTTCCGCTGACCCGCATGCACTTCTGTGACGTCGTGGCGCGCGTGTACGCGCGCTTTTCCTTCCCAAGGAAGGCGTCCTTGAACTGATTCATGCCTGCGTTCGTGAAGAGCAGCGTCGGGTCGTCGTGCGGCACGAGTGACGAGCTCGGCACGATGGTGTGACCCTTCTGACGGAAGTAGTCGAGGAAACTGCCGCGAATTTCGGCTGAACGCATCTTTTTATTGTAAACCGGGCGTCTCAGTAGCACCGATGTGTGAACACGGGATGCTTTATGGCTCTCGTTTGCTGGCCTTTTGTCTGCCTTCACGCGGACATTTTGCGCGGCAGATTGTGCTCGGTACCAGAGTGTTTGACTAACAAATTCAATTCAAACGACTTGCTATGAGCCCAGGCCAGAGTCTCTGGTGGCTGTCACCTTGCTCAAAACGGTGGGTTCCGCAAATCCCCATCAGCATCAGAGCCAGGTGACCTGTATGAATATCTGTTGTATTGGCGCCGGTTACGTCGGCGGTCCCACGATGGCGATGATCGCCGCGCAGTGCCCCGACATTCGCGTCACCGTCGTCGATACGAACGCTGCGCGGATCGACCAATGGAATTCAGATCAGCTTCCCATTTATGAGCCCGGACTTCACGAGCTCGTGATGGCCGCCCGCGGCAGAAATCTGTTCTTCTCGACCGACATCGATCGCGGCATACCTGAGGCGGGGATCATTTTCGTCAGTGTGAATACCCCGACCAAGAGCTACGGCATTGGCGCCGGTAGCGCAGCCGACTTGACCAACGTCGAGTTGTGTGCGAGACGAATTGCCGATGTCGCTAACGGCAATAAGATCGTGGTCGAGAAATCGACGCTGCCAGTGCGGACCGCCGAATCGTTGAAGCGGGTCCTCCATGCAAACGCCAACGGCTACAAGTTCGATATTCTTTCGAACCCGGAATTTCTCGCCGAGGGCACCGCGGTCGCGGATCTGCAATCGCCCGATCGAGTGCTGATCGGCGGTGATGAAACGCGGTCGGGCCAATTGGCAATCCAGGAACTCGTCAATGTGTATGCCCGGTGGGTTCCTCGCGAGCGGATTCTGACGACGAATCTTTGGTCGAGTGAGCTGTCGAAGCTGGTGTCAAACGCACTCTTGGCGCAGCGCATTTCGTCGGTGAATGCCCTCTCGGCATTGTGCGAGGCGACCGGCGCCGATGTCGACGAGGTGACTTTCGCGGCGGGTAAGGACAGCCGGATCGGATCGAAGTTCCTCAAGGCGTCAGTTGGCTTCGGCGGATCCTGCTTTCAGAAGGACATTCTGAACCTCGTCTACCTGTGCCGTCACTACGGTCTGAACGAGGTCGCGAATTATTGGGAACAGGTGGTCACCATCAACACATGGCAAAAGACGCGGTTCGTGAGTCGCATGATCGACACGATGTTCAACACCATCGCGGGAAAGCGAATCGCGATTCTGGGGTTCGCATTCAAGAAAGACACGAACGACACGCGGGCGTCAGCCGCTATCGACGTGTGTCGCGCGTTGCTCAACGAAAGGGCGCAGCTTGCGATCTACGATCCACGGGTGACCTCGCGCGCAATTTTGAGCGACTTGGCGATTGCAACAGGGCTTCCGATGAGCGACCTCGAGAAACGCGTCCACTGTGAAGCGGATCCCTATCGCGCCGCAGATGGTGCACACGCGCTTGCGGTACTGACTGAATGGGACGAGTTCAAGTCTCTCGACTTCGAATTCATCTATCGTTCGATGAAAAAGCCGGCGTTCGCATTTGATGGCCGGAACATCCTGCCGCATGCGTTGATGCGGGCAATCGGATACGACGTGCAGGCAATCGGAAAATCGGTCCCGACGGGAGCACCGGCTTCCGCACAATATTCCGAAGCGATCTCAGCTTGACGATTCGTGCGATCATCTACGGCGAGCCACCTCGATTCTGAAGCGGTTCCGCGCTGCGCGTGGGTGGTCGTGTGCTGGGATGACGTTAAAAGGAATAATTCTGGCTGGCGGTTCGGGATCGCGGCTGCACCCGTTGACCCGAGCCGTCAGCAAGCAACTCCTGCCGGTCTTCAATAAGCCGCTTATCTATTACCCGTTGTCGGCGCTGATGTTGGCCGGCATCCGCGACATCCTGGTCATTACGACACCCCACGAGCAGGACGGTTTCAAGCGCCTTCTTGGTGACGGTAGTGACATCGGCCTCACCATTCAGTATGCAATGCAGCCGGCCCCCGAGGGTCTCGCGCAAGCCTTTCTCATCGGTCAGGAGTTCATTGGGCCAGATCGCGTGTCGCTCGCGCTCGGAGACAACATCTTTTACGGCGCGCACTTGTCGGACTGTCTTCGTGCTGCCGCTGGGCGTGAGCACGGCGCGACAGTATTTGGCTACCAGGTCCGCGATCCTGAGCGGTATGGCGTAGTGGAATTCGACGAGGAGGGACGCGCGATCGGATTGGAAGAAAAGCCGAGTCAACCGAAGTCATCATTCGCCGTGACCGGGTTGTACTTCTTCGACAATCAGGTCGTCGAGATCGCTCGAGGATTGCGGCCATCCGCTCGAGGAGAGCTCGAGATCACCGACGTGGGTCGCGCGTATCTCGAGCGCGGGCAGCTACGGGTGGAACGCCTCCCGCGCGGGATCGCATGGCTGGACACTGGCACTCACGAATCCCTCGTGCAAGCGACGAACTTCGTTCAGGCGGTCGAAGAGAGACAAGGCTTGATGATTGGGTGTCCAGAGGAAATCGCGTACCGTCTGCGCTACATCAGCGCCGCCGATCTGAAGCGAATCTCCTTTTCCATGAAGGGAAGTTCGTACGGGCAGTACTTGCTGAGACTTCTTGACAACGACGTTTAGTATCTGTCTCAATGGCTGAAAATGTCGTTGAAGTTCACACCTGCCGCTCTTCCTGGCGTGACCATCATTGAACCCGAAATTTTTGCCGACGAACGCGGCTACCTCATGGAAACGTACAAGAGGTCTGAATTCGTTGCGGCTGGCCTCGCTGCCGAGTTCGTTCAGGAGAACCATTCCCGATCCGTGCATGGCACGCTCCGGGGCCTGCACCTGCAATGTGAACCGAAGGCGCAGGCCAAACTCGTTCGTGTGATCGAGGGGGCTGTGTTCGACGTCGTTGCGGACGTGCGACGCGGCTCGCCGACATTCGGACAATGGGTCGGCGTCACGTTGTCGGCTGAAAACCGGCGATTGCTGTTCGTTCCCGCCGGCTATGCTCATGGGTTTTGCGTGACGAGCGCAGAGGCGCAGGTCGTGTACAAAATGACCGCAGAGTACGCGCCAGAACTCGAACGGGGCGTTCGTTGGGACGATCCGGTTCTCGGGATTAACTGGCCCGTCTCATCACCACGGCTGTCTCCCCGCGACAGTCGTTGGCCAGCCCTTAGTGAACATGTCGGCGACGAGCAGCTGCGGCCGGCGCCTCTACGGTAACAAATCAGAAGTCGTCAGGACTGTTGACGCCACCGAGCTTGCGTAATGCCGCAACGATGCCCGCCGGCGTAAATCCTTGACGCATTAGATACTGGTACAACCGGGCGTGTTCGCGCGCATCACTGATGCGCGACTTTCCCCGCATCTTTTTCTGCAGCGCCTTCGCAATCAGCGCGCGCTCGTCGACATCGGCGAATACCTCGGTGACCGCTTCGGTAGCGGTCTCCCGCGCGACGCCCATGGCGTTCAGCTCGCGCATGACGCGCAGCCGCCCCCGCCCTTTGACGTCCGCGGCCGTCCGCGCGTAAGCACGCGCCACACGGCGATCGTCCAATGCTTTTGATTCGAGCAGGTGAGTGATGACGCGGTCGATTTCCTCGCCCGGGTGATCGCGATCGATCAGGCGATCGCGCAGCTCTTTCTCGGTCAGTTCGCGCCGCGCCAGCAGTTGGAGTGCGTCAGTGTAGGCGGACATGTCGCGTCGCCGTGGCTTCCGGCTTTAGCCGGAAGATGATTACCCTCCGAACCGCGTAATCTCTGGCGCGCCGCCGCGGGCCATCTCGTCACGCGCCAGGTCGGCCGTGGTGGAGATTCCCTGCACCTTGAGCTTGAACTCGTCGACGTTCGAGGCCCAGCGGAGCGCTTCGTCGAGCGTGACGAACCCCTGCTGATACAGGCTGAAGATCGATTGATCGAACGTCTGCATGCCGTACTGCGAGGTGCCCGAGGCGATCGCACCGTGGATCTGTGCCGTGCGGTCCTTATCGATAATGCAGTCGCGGATGAACGGTGTGGCAATCATGACTTCGATCGCCGGCACGCGGCCGAGGCCATCAGCGCGGGGCAGGAGCCGCTGGGCGATTGCCGCCTTGAGCACGCTGGCCAGCTGGATACGGACTTGACGCTGCTGGTGCGGAGGGAACACGGCGATGATGCGGTTGACCGTCTCGGTCGCATCAAGCGTGTGCAGCGTCGATAGCACCAGGTGGCCCGTTTCGGCGGCAAGCAGCGCCGTCTCCACCGTTTCGTGATCGCGCATTTCGCCGACGAGAATGACGTCAGGGTCCTGTCGCAGCGCGCTGCGGAGCGCGTGCGAGAACGATTCGGTGTCGACTTTCACTTCCCGCTGATTGACGATCGAAATGTGGTCACGATGCAGATATTCGATCGGATCTTCGATGGTGATGATGTGCGCCGAGCGCGTCGCGTTGATGTAGTCGATCATCCCGGCAAGCGTCGTGCTCTTGCCGCTTCCCGTGGTGCCGGTCACCAGCACCAGGCCGCGCTCTTCCGACGCGATTCGCTTGAGCACCGGCGGCAGCCCAAGCTCGTCGATCGGCTTCACCCGAATCGGGATCACGCGCAGCGCCAGACCGATGGTGCCTCGTTGCTGGAACACATTGCAGCGGAATCGGCCGACGCCAGGCAGGCTGTACGCCAGATCGACCTCCTGGGCTTTCCGGAACTTTTCCCGGAGCTCGTCGGTGAACAACGCGTCGGCCATCGCTTCCGTGTCATCGCGTTCGAGCCGCTTCTCTTCTGAACAGATTGCGAGTAGACCGTTCACTCGCATCATGGGATAGCTGCCGACCTTCAGATGGACGTCGGAAGCTCCAGCCTGCGCGGCAGTTTTCAGTAACTCGTCGATGTGCATGTTTGGACGCTGGCGGGGTCTGGGGATTCCGCCCTACGATCCGGGGTATCGGGTGGGTAGGGCGGCGTCTTTAATCACTCCGAGGGGCTTCGCCCCTCGGACTCCCTTGCACGCTCCCTCGCGTGGCCCCGAGAGCCCCGCTCCGGTCGCGTGGGCTCACTCGCGTCCGCCTTCGCGCGAAGCGCTACGGCGAGACCTCGCCGGAGTGTTGGCGTAGGCGGGCGCTCGTTCGCCAGCACTGTGCAGTTCTGACCGTAAGTACTAGACGCCGCCCAGAGTGCGCTTCGATGCGCCGGCCTCCGCCGGCTGCAGGGGCTCGCCCGGATACACGTAAGTCAGCCAGCCGTGCCGATCGGGCGTTTCTCCGTTGATCATGTCGAAGAAGGCCACTTGGAGCGCCTCGGCCACGGGACCGCGCTGGCCCTTTCCGATCTGAATCTTGTCGATGCTGCGAATCGGGGTGATCTCCGCGGCGGTGCCGACGAAGAAGACTTCGTCAACGATGTAGAG
>DASTVZ010000242.1:0-3925 GCA_035758845.1 Vicinamibacterales bacterium | reverse complement strand
GTCGGTGCCGGATTGATGGCGCTGCTCTTTGCGCTCTTCGGGGCAATCAAGTATCGCGGCTGCACGGGACATTGTGCCGGATGTACCGGTGCGTGCGGCCGCTACGATGAAGGAGATCACCATGTCGGATGATACGCTGGTTCGCAGGCACCCTGACCGGCGTGAGTTCGTCACGATCGGAGTCGGTGTCTTTGTCGCGCTTTCGCTGCCGGCCGCGCTGCTGCGGCGGCACGCAACCCTCGTCAAGCGAAGCGTTCCATTGATGGGAACGATCGCGGAGATACAGGTCGCCCACACCAACGCCCGGTTTGCTGAAGACGCGATCGACGCTGCGATTGCGGAGCTGCAGAGGGTGGAGCGAACCATGACCCGGTTCCGGAATGACTCCGATGTTGGCCGCGCAAATGTGGGTGCCGCGCGCGACGGAATTGTCATCACGCCGGAAACGGGGACGGTCATTGCCGCGGCGCTGCACGCAGCGTCGGCGAGCAACGGGCGATTCGATCCGGCAGTTGGCGAAGTATCCGAGCTCTGGGATGTGTTGAACCGGCATGAACCGCCGCCGGCCGATCGCGTCCAGCGACTCGCTGCGCGCGGATTCTGGCGCAAGGTGGATCTGTCACCGCGATCGAAAGAAGCTGTCGTGCGCTTCGAAGATCCGGATCTTCATCTCGATCTCGGTGCGATTGCCAAGGGTTATGGAATCGACAGAGCCACCGCTGTGCTTCGTGATCGTGGCGTCGAGCACGCCATCGTAACCGTCGGCGGCGATCTATATGCGCTCGGTGATTCACCTGAAGGTGAGCCTTGGACAGTCGGGATTCGATCACCTCACGATCGCACCGAGCTGGCCGGAACTCTTCGGGTGAGCGACCGCGCTGTCGCGACTTCCGGTGATTACGAACGGTTCTTCCGCTGGCGCGGCATGCGGTATCACCACCTGATGGATCCAGCGACGGCAGCACCGCGTCGCACGCCGTTCCACAGCGCAACAGTTCTCGCAAGCAGGTGCATCGACGCTGACGCTGCGTCGACATCGGTGTTCGGACTGCCGCACGATGAAGCAAAGCTGATTGCTCGACGGCTCGACACGAGCGCCGAGGTAATTCCGTTGACGTGATGTAACGCGCCAGCTAACCGCGTCGCGGTAAGACCGCGCGCAACAAAGGGAGGTCGCAATGAAAACCATCGACGCCTACTGCTCGGCCTGCGATAATCAGGTTCGCCTCGTTCTCACCGACGAGCCGACTCAGGACGATCCCTCGCCGATTCACGATCGCGAAGTTGTCTGCCTCGAGATAGGCGAGCACTGCTCGGGCGCGCTTTGCCCAATCGGTGCCGTTCCACCGGTGGTGATGGCCGCTCGCCTCGTGCGAAATGGACTTCAGACCAGCGTGCAGCCGATCGTCAAGGCTCAGTGCCCGGCGTGCGACCGTAAGACCGACTTCGTGGTCGTGAGTCGCGACTACGCTATCTGCTCACAGTGTGGAACGACATCCGGCCGCGATGCAATCGGGTATGGCAGCGCGTAGAGCGAGCTATCTCAGTGCGTAGAGGGTTCCGTCGGTGCTGCCGACGTAGAGGATTCCATCCGCTACGACGGGCGAGGAAAGAATCGATCCCAGGGTGAACATCCGGTCCATGCCGATGATCATTCCGTCGAGGGTGAAGTCGGGGTAGAGAGCCGCTGATTTCATCTTGCCGTTGTCGTCGATGTATTTCGCGGAATTCTCTTTCGACCCGTCGCTCTGAAATTCGGATTGGATCACTCCGGTGCTGATGTCGAGCGCGTGCACCCATCCATCGGACGAACCGAAAAACACGGAGCCGTTGACGATTGCCGGTGACGAGAACGAGATCGCCTTGTTGACGATGCTGTATTTGAGCGTGCCTGTCGCCGCGTCGAGCGCCTTGAAGCGAGTGCCATCGGAAGTGGGGAAGTAGACCACGCCATTCTTGATCGCCGGCGACGCGATCACCCATCCCATCTTGTTGTCGTGCGACCATCTCTGCTTTCCCGTCTTCGCATCCACGGCGTAGAAGTGCCCGTCACGACAGCCAAAGAAGACAATTCCGTCAGCCACAGCCGCTGAGCTGGCGATGCCGATCTGGTTGTAGGTCGTGGTGTCGTTGCCGGTCTGAAAGCGCCACAGCTCTTTTCCCGATCGCGAGTCGAGCGCGTACATGTTTCTGTCCCAGCTCCCCACGTACACGACGCCGTCGACCACAGCCGGTGATGCGTGCACCACGTTCCCGGTCGAGAAGGACCACTTTAGCGAGCCGGTCGCTGCGTCGAGCGCGTACACGTTGTGGTCACCGCTTCCGAAATAGACGACACCATCTGCGATCGCCGGCGACGAAAGAAATACGTCGAATGGATCTGCCATCATCTCGGTCCGCGGGATCGCGCCATGGATGCCAGGAGCAGTGAATCGCCGCTCCCCTTTTGTTGCGAACCGCCATTTCTGCTTTCCTGTCACCGCGTCGACGGCGTACAGTCTTCCATCGACGCTGGCGGCAAACACAACACCGTCGAGATACGCCGGAGAGGAATTGACCGCGCCGCCGGTCGCGAATTTCCAGGATTGCTTCCCGGTTTTGCGATTGATCGCGTACAGGTTGTGGTCGGCGCTCCCGACGTAGACCATCTCTCCGTGCACCAGGGGAGACGACAGGATCTTCGCCCCTGTCTTGAAACGCCATTCCACACTTCCGAGCGTCGGCGTAGTGGCCGAGGGGTAAATACCCGAGTGGTCCGGTCCTCCGCGAAACATTCCAGAGTCAGCGGGGGCGTTGCCGTCGGTAAGCCACGTAACCGCGATGACTGCAATCAATCCGGGATGCGATAACAATTCGGCCTCGAAGTCCGGTGAGTGGACAGAATATCGAATCGGCTCGTACCCGGCCGAAACGTCCCGTGAGAATCCTTACACGCTTCGTACATCGCGCTATGGACGTGTCGATTGTTCACTGGCACGTTACTGACATGCTCGAGCGAAGATCAAAACACTGGCTTGGCTTCAGTCTTCTTCTACCGGTTGTTGCCGGTTGTCTGAACGTCATAATAGATCCGGTACCGCCGATCGAACCGCTCTCTCCGGGCGGGCATCACGTTCTCTTCATCGGCAACAGTCTCACTTATACGAACGATCTTCCCGGCACGGTCGCATATCTCGCCACATCGGTCGGCGACACGATTCGGACAGTATCTGTCGCGCTCCCGAATTTCGCGGTGATCGATCACGCTCTCGGCTTGAGCAACGCTGTCGATGTGATCAAATCGCAGCCGTGGGAATTCGTCGTGTTGCAGCAGGGACCGACAACTACACTCGTGAATCGCGACACGCTGATCATCGCGACGAAGGCGCTCGACCCGTTCGTAAAGTCGGCTGGCGGAAAGACTGCGCAGCTCATGACATGGCCGTCGTCGGATTCGCCGAACTTGTTCGCTGCCGTGCGCGCGTCTTCGCAGGCGGCGGCGAGCTCCGTTGCTGGCGGAGTGTTCATTCCGGCCGGCGATGCGTGGCGCGCGGCACTCGAGGAAGATCCGTCGATTCCGCTTTACGGATCGGATGGTTATCACCCTGGCGCGCTCGGGACCTACCTCGCGGCGCTTGTCGTGTACGAGAAGGTGACTGGCCACGACGCCCGGCTCCTTCCGGGGATAGCGGTGGTCGGCGGGGCAACGCTTGGCGCATCTGAGCAGACGGTGCGTTTCCTACAGCGAATCGCGCACGAGACCGTCGCGAAATACTGAGGCTCAATTCATATGTTTCTCCCGCGCTGCAAAATTATTCTTGACAACGCCTGATTCGGTAATACGTATTAGCACGCGTCAACAAGCCGTTAACTCGCGCCCGAACCATTCCCCAGCCCGGGGAGGAGTGAGCATGTCACGTCTGAGAAGTCTCTCTGTCAGCACCTT
>DASTVZ010000237.1:0-4487 GCA_035758845.1 Vicinamibacterales bacterium | reverse complement strand
ATCGTGCTCGGTATCGCCAAGCCGGCGGCCGCGATCGTCTTACTGCTTCCGGGGCTGGCGGTTGTCAAGGAATGGGCCTACGCTGGCGCCACGTTCGCGTGGGTTATGGCATCGCTCTCGGCGTACCTTTCCGAACCGGGGCGCGTGTGGTTGGTCCCGATTGCACTCCTCGGGCTTCTCGCCGTCTCGTATTTCACCAGACCCGCGAGCCGTTCCTACCGAACCTTCGCGCGCGCTTCTGCCAACTCTGGAAGGTTCGAGTCGGCGTGATTCCAGAGAGTAAGAAAGCGTTGATACTCCTGACGGGCGGCTGCGCGATCGCCCTTCTTGTCGAGCAGACGCGCGAGCTGCAGAACGAGCCGGGGCTCGAGGACGGCCGTCCACTTCTGGCTTAGATCGGGCGTCAGCAGACGCCGGTAAACGTCGATTGCGGCGTCGAGATTCCCGCGGGCAGCCTGCACGCGCGCCGCGCCGTCGCGGAAAGAAAAGCTGTTGCGTACGAGGCTAGTCGACGGCGAGCCCATGCTGAAATAGATCTTGAGCGCAGGATCGGCGCTCGTGAATGCCTTCTCGGCAGACTCCAGATCGCCTCGCGCCAGGGCAAGTTCGCCTTCGAGCGTCCGCACCAGCCACGTCTGCCACGAAAGACGCTGATTAACGAGAGCTCGCAGCTGCTCCAGCGATTTCGACGCGCTGTCGAAACGGCCGCCGCGCACATCCGATACGCCGGTGAAGCCGGTCGAGAGCACTCGCCAGTCGCGCCTTCCCGCCGCCGGCAGGCGTTCACTTGCCTGTTCAAGACGCTTGATCGACGGCGGTATCGCTGCGAGCTGGCCACGCTCCAGGTCGCTCGAGGCCTGCAGGAACTCGAAGGCCGCGACCGACCAGTGATCCTGGAATTTTTCGGCTGACGCTTTCCCGCGCTGGAACCGCGCCTCGGCCTCGCGATAACGGCCGGCACGCATGAAGAGAAATCCCGATAGCGCATCGGCATCGATCGTTGGTGTGTCCTGGGCCGTCATCATCGTCGCCGCAAGGTCGACTTCCCGGATTGCCGATTCCAGCTGACCGAGGAGACCAAACGACCACGCGCGACCGAGATGCGCATTCGAAAACGAGGGGTCGATCTTGAGCACCTGTGCATACCGATCCAGCGCGCGCTCCGCCTGGCCCATGATGAGATAGACTTCCGCCTGACTGTCGTAGGGATTGGGCTCGTTCGGATCGAGACGGGCGTAGGTTTCAAATTCCTGCAGCGCTTCCGGATACCTTCCGCTTTCAAGAAGCATGTAACCGTAGTCGTTGTGGAGCGAACCGAGCTGCGGCAGCGCTTTGATGGCGCGTTGGGCAATCTCAATCGATTTCGGGTAGTCTCCTTTCGCGCGATTGAGGTTGATAAGAGCGTTGTAGGCAATATCCTGATCCGGATACCGGGCAATCAGCCGTTCGAGGATTTCAGTTCCCTGCTCCTCGCGGCCCGCGCGCATCGCCTCTTGTGCCTCGACCATCCACCGTTGCCGCTCCGAAAGTCGATCGATGTTCTCGAGTACCTTCTGACGTGCTCGCGTTTCCGCCACCCGGTCATCCAGCGAGGCCGAGACGCGCGACAGCTCCAGCCACGCCGCGGCAAACGTCGGATCGATTGCGACCGCCTGCTGGAGCGACTTCACCGCTTCGGGTCGACGCAGCAGTCGTGCGGCTTTGTATCCTTCGTTGTACAGGCGGTACGCCTCTGCCGACGTTGAGGTCACCTCCGCGACTCCCCGGCTGTCGTCTCGCACAGCGACGCCGAGACTGCGAAGCACTCGTCCGGTCAGATCGTCGGCCAGCGCGAACACATCGGCGCCACGAACCGTATGCGCCCCGAGTAGGCGTCCGCTGCCAACATCCTGAACCTGGACATCAATCCTGAAGTCGGACCCGGCCTTGAAGTTGTTGCCCACCACCATCGCGCCGGCGCCGGCGCGGCGGCCGATCTCGAGCACGCGGCTCGGATCGATGCGGCCGTCCGACATGCCGAGGTCTTTCACGATTTCATCGATTCGCTGGCTGCTGACGACGTCGACGCCGGGTGTCTGGCCGAGGCCGGTGACGAGCATGCCCGGCAGTCCGGTGGTGAGCCACGCCGCCTCTTCGGTGCGTCCCGGATTCTCGAACGCAGCCACGGCGATCGCCGGCCGCCCGCTGGCGCCAATCCCGCCGCGCGCTGCGCTGCGGCCGCCAAACTTGTAAAGAAGACCAGCCGTGACAAGGATCGCGAGAAGCGCGGCGGCCACCAAACCAAATCGCCACGCTCGAGAACGCCCATTGGTTTCGACACTAACGCCGACGGTGTCGACTGCGCTTGCATCCAACGCACCGGTCTGGCGAGCTGTTCCCGATTGCCGCGGCGCTGTCGCTTCCGTGGGCGGCGGAGTGTGAGAGGCTTCGCTCGAGGGCGGCGCGATCTTGCTCTTTCCGCTCTTGGGCCGAGATGCGCGCTTCTGTTTTTGCCCCGAGGCGCGCTGACGCGTTGGCGGGGCCGCAGGCGCATGGATCGCCGTGGAACCGCTTTCGACCCGGCGTCTCGCGTGTCTCAGATCCGCAGCCAGATCCGATGCTGTTTGATACCGTACGCTGCGATCCTTGTCGATGGCGCGCATGATGATCCGCTCGAGATCGAGTGGAACCTGCGGATTCAGTCGCACCGGCGCTGCCGGCGTCTGATTCAGAATCGCATCGAAGATCAGCGCCGACGTCCGACCTGACACTGCTGGCTGCCCGGTCGCCATCTCGTACAGCAGGAGACCGAGAGAGTACAGATCGCTCCTGGCGTCGACTTCTGCCCCGCGCGCCTGTTCGGGGGACATATAGTCGACCGTACCGACGGCGAGGCCGGGACTGGTAAGCGGTTCGAGACCGGCGAAGCTCACGGTTGGCGTCTGGCCCATATCGCGGCCGGCATCGGCGAGGGCTTGGGTGTCGAGCTTGGCGACACCGAAATCGAGGACCTTCGCGTGTCCACTGCGCGTGACGAACACGTTGGCGGGCTTGATGTCGCGATGGATGATGCCTTTGGCGTGAGCGGCACCGAGCGCGTCGGCGATCTGAATTCCCAGCTCGAACACCGTCTCAATCGGCAACGGCTTGCCGCCGATCAGGTGCTTCAGCGTCTGGCCTTCCAGCAGTTCCATGACGATGTACTGCTGGACGCCGTCAGGGTCGTCCGCCGAGCCGATGTCGTGAATCGTACAAATGTGCGGATGATTAAGGGCGGAGGCGGCGCGCGCTTCGCGCTGGAAGCGCTCGACAGCCTGCGCATCCGAGGAAAGCTCGCGCGGCAGGAATTTCAGCGCGACGCGGCGCCCGAGCCGGGTGTCGTCCGCCGCGTACACCACCCCCATGCCGCCGCCGCCGAGCCGCTCGGTGACGCGGTAATGCGAAACGGTCCGGCCAATCATCGAGCGAAGATATTACTCGGAATCGAAGTCGTGATCCTTACTCGGCTTGCTCGTCGAGCGTAACGTCCACCATCAGCTCGCCGGCGAGCGCTTCGAGCCGGCCGCGCAGCCAGTCAGTCGTCACTGTTGCCGGCAATCTCAGTTGCACGCGCGCGCGGAACAGTTGCTCGCCGGTCATTGGCGCACCTGAAACGTCGGTTTCCAACTCTTCGATGTTCACTTGATGCTGGGCCAGCACCTTCGAGATGTCCCGAACGATTCCCGGGTGATCGTTGCCGACCAGGTCGAGCCGAACGGTTCGGAAGGCTTCCGTCGATGTTTCGGCACTGCTTTCGACGACGATGGTGAGACCGTCACTCGAAAGCGCACGGAGGCCGGAGGCCAGCGGGTCAGCGTTCGCGGCCGCGACGCTGATGCGCAGGATTCCGGCAAACTTGCCGGCCAGCCGCGCCATCCGGCTTTCCTCCCAGTTGGCTTCAGCCGCGAGCACGACCTCCGACAGCCGTTCGACAATGCCAGGCCTGTCGTTCCCAATCACCGTCACTACCAGCGATGTAGCCATTCGTCCTCCGCGTTGACTGGAGATCGTAACGTCGCACGATCGATGCTGTCATCCTTGAAACGTCGCGGCCTTTGGCCGCTCCTGCTCGCTTGTGTGAGTTGTCTCATGGTGGCAATCCGAAGTTATCCCGGTGCCACGACCGCATGAAACCACCTCTTCTCGTGACAAGATGAGGACGAGAACCCGATGGGCAACGTTTGGTGGTTCCTGATTGGCAGTCTCGCGACGGGTGTCGGCGTGTTGGCGGCGCCATCGCAAAAAATCCTTGCCCCCTATGACATCTCACGCCCGGTCCCATACTTCATTGCCGACGGAAAAGGGACGACAGGCTTCCGGCCTACCGACGCAGGGCTCGCGCGCTGGGCGCTCGAGGATTGGCAACGGTCGTCAGGTCAAGCGATTCGATTCGAAGCGGCACCAGAATCATCGGCGCTCGTGCGCCTATATTGGGCTGAACCCTCGGATGGTCAGTACGGCGAGATCAA
>DASTVZ010000204.1:0-2016 GCA_035758845.1 Vicinamibacterales bacterium | reverse complement strand
ATCTACCGACAGGTTCGGAGCGCCGTTGCAGAACGGAATTCCTTCCATGATCGCTGCGTACGCATACAGCATCGACGGAGCGATTGCCTCGTCGTTCTCGTCCATCGCCTTCTCGAACGCTTCGATCGTCGCGTGCTGCGGACCCGGGCGAATGAAAATCTCGGTCGAGGCGCACCATACGATCACGACGCGGTCGAGTCCATTCTTCGACTTGAAGTCGCGCATGTCCTGGCGCAGCTGCTCGGCGAGATCGCGCTTCGTCTTTCCCTTCTTGACGTTCGAGCCATTGATGCGGGTGACGTAGTGATTGTCGAACACCGCGGGCATCGGCTTGATGGCCTTCATGAAATCAGCGACGCGGTCGAGATCTTTCTCGGAGAGCACGCCGGCCTTCTTTGCCGCCGTGTAGCCATCGTCAGGAATCGGGTCCCACGCGCCGAACACGATGTCGTCGAGCGACGCGAGCGGAACGAATTCCTTGATCAGCGGCGAGCGATTCTCGGTGCGCTTGCCGAGGCGGATCGTCGCCATCTGAGTGAGCGAGCCAATCGGCTTCGAGTAGCCGCGTCTTACGCTCTCGACTCCCGCCATGAACGTCGTCGCAACGGCGCCGAGTCCGGGGGTGAGAATGCCGAGCTTTCCTTTTGCTGGTGCGGGCGGGGTACGAACGTCAGATGAAGACGACAATTCGGATTTCTCCTGGATTATGAATGAGCACGCCGCGGTGCGGCTTGCGCAGGCGACGGTGACTTTTCGTTGGTGACACGCAACGGCGTCGCGACGGTAGTGAGCGCGGTACGTCGGACGAACAACACTCGCTGCACCACTGTGATCCACGCGGTCACGGCGAGAAGGATTACGACAGCAGCGAAAACCCAGCCGTTGAGGGCAAGGCCGAAGAAGGCCTGCGGCGCCGAGATGAGCACGACGCGTTCTGCCCGCTGCATCACACCGACTTTCGCGTCGAGTCCGAGGCCTTCAGCGCGAGCCCGCGCGTAGCTGACGAGGAACGTTCCGACAATTCCAAACAGCGTGACGCCCAGCATCGGCAGACTGTGATAGACCGGATCGGTGGCGAAGTACCAGGCGATGCCGCCAAGCAGTGCCCCGTCGGCAACGCGATCGAGGGTCGAGTCGTAGAACGCGCCGAAGACAGTCGCCTGACCAGTGCGGCGGGCGACCGTGCCGTCGAGCACGTCGAAAATCGCGGTGAGCCCGACTATCCAGCCGGCTGTGCGGATGTGACCGGTGGCGAACGCGAGTCCGCCAGCAACTGTGAAGAGGGTTCCGACCGTTGTGAGAACGTTCGGACTGACCCGGTGGCGAATCAGCAGGGCTGCCACCGGCTCGATGAGCCGTAGATAACCCTTTTTTATGGACTCCCAGATTCTGATCATGCCAGCGGGCGCGAAATAAAAGCTACCGGTCCCCACTTTGGAGATGGTAGCAGGACGGGCCGAACCGGCAACCGATTCGACCCGTAAAGCTATCCAGTTTCGACGCTTATCGCTAGGAACCTGCTGTGACGTGTTACGGTACGCGCCACTCGTAATTCGCGGCGAGATAAACGTTGTCGCGGGTGTAGGTCCGGGTGCCGTCGACTGTTCTGGCCTTGAGCGTAACCGTGGTTCCGGCACTCAATCCTCTCACGGGCACTACTTCCACCGAGTTCGCGCCGACCTGCTTCAGAAACACGTCGGTTCCGCCGCTCGTGACGTAAAGATTGACTGCCTGCGTGAGGTTGTTCGTCAGCCTGATCGACACGTCAGCGGCAGGCTGAGGACCCGTCGAGACTTCGACCTGCCTCGGTCCGCATCCCATCACGGCAACAGCAAGTGCCAGCGACGCGATTAGGGTTTTCATTTGTCGCCTCTTTGGTGATTGAGGTTGTGTGTTCCGTGGGTGCAAGAGGCGTGCTTAACCTCGAACTTCAAAACCCACCCTTTGACAGGGAAAGAAACGGATGTGACAGAAACCAACGGATCAAAGCGGAACTGTGTTTGATTTTTCTTAATC
>DASTVZ010000065.1:0-15901 GCA_035758845.1 Vicinamibacterales bacterium | reverse complement strand
GTGTGGGCGATGCGCTCGCAGGACGAGGGGGCAACGTGGTCAACACCAGTCGAAATCACAAGCAGCGTCAAGGCACCTGACTGGACCTGGTATGCGACAGGGCCGGGTGTCGGGATCCAAACCCGAACTGGGCGGCTCGTCATTCCCGCAAACCACGCGGACGCGAAGACTGGGATTCACCGCTCCCATCTCTTCTTCAGCGACGACGGCGGACGAAGCTGGTCGCTGGGCGCCAGTTCGGATCCGGGAACGAACGAAAGCCAGGTCGTCGAGCTCGCCGATGGCCGGCTTCTGCTGAACATGCGGAATCACCCGCCGAAACCGGAGAACTTCAGGATGATCGCGACCAGCGACGATGGAGGGCGAACGCTGTCGCGTGCCGTATCCGATCGCGCGCTCGTCGAACCACCAGCGCAGGCGAGTCTTCTGCGATATCGCACGACGAAAGCTCAGGACCGAAACCGGCTGCTGTTCGCAAATCCTGCCAGCGCCGCCCGCGAGCGGCTGACGGTTCGACTCAGTTACGACGAAGGCGCGAGCTGGCCGATCTCACGCATCCTTCACGAAGGCCCGGCCGCGTATTCGAGCCTCGTGGTATTGTCCGATCGGTCCATTGGCGTGTTGTTCGAGCGAGGAGAACGGTCGCCGTACGACCGAATCACATTCGCGCGGTTCACGCTCGAGTGGCTCGAACTCCCGTCAGCGCGTGATCCAGACTGACGGACAGTGACAATCAGCAACGGACGATTCGGATCCCGGATCCCGACCTCAGACACATTCCCCGCTCACTTGGATGCACGCCGCAGAAGGACGCCGGCGATCTGCTCCAGTACCTGCGTCGCGACTTTGCGCCGATCGATTCGCCGCGACGGTGATTGCGGCCGGCGTTCCGAGACCTCGACTGTGTCGTCGGCGTCCGACAGCCTCCTCGCGAACAAGAACCGTTCGACCCAGTAGTCATCGTCAAGGCTGTCGCGGCGAACCCTGCCGTGTCGTTTGCTCGCATCGATCATCACGCCTGCGCCTTCATAAATGCCGACATGCGTCACGACCGATCCGCCGGGGTCAGTCGAGAAGAATACGAGATCCCCGCGCCGGAGTTGCCGTCCGACTCGGTCCCCGACCTGCGACTGGCTGATCGCCCGTCGCGGCAGCTCTATTCCGTGCTCTCCG
The DNA here is from genome assembly GCA_035758845.1 of Vicinamibacterales bacterium. Classification (GTDB taxonomy): domain Bacteria; phylum Acidobacteriota; class Vicinamibacteria; order Vicinamibacterales; family 2-12-FULL-66-21; genus JALZOC01. The sequence goes on along the minus strand of DASTVZ010000065.1, from coordinate 14,728 downwards.
TAGACGTACTGGGTAAGGCCCGAGCAATCAAACTCGCGCGGCCCCTCCGCTCCCCACACATAGGGTCGACCAATCAGACTGGCAGCGAGTTCAACGGGATCTGCAGACGCCGAGCCAGCGAAACAGAAAAAGGACAGAGGAATCGCGCACGCGGTTCGTGGAGACACGGTGACCTACTTCCGGGGGGACGAGGCAGATTGTGCGGATCGCGAAATGGCGGACAGCAAAAGCAGCGCCAGCGCGGGGCCCATTGAATATTGAAGAATGATCAACGGGCATCGACATGCGACCGCCGCAGGCGCAGATGAGCTGTCCCGCTTGACGGACGCAGCGGACAATCGAAATGACACCCGGCGTCTGCGAAAGCACTATCCTGACGTGTGCCCGAGCTTCCAGAAGTTGAATCGGTGCGGCGACGGATCGCCACGAGCATGGTTCGCGCGCGGATCGACAGCGTCGACCTACGCCGTCCGGACTTGCGGCGGCCGTTCCCGCGTCACTTCGTTCGACGATTGACCGGACAGATCGTCACTACGCTCGATCGTCGCGCGAAATACCTGGTGGCGACGTTGTCCTCGGGCGAGTCGCTGCTGATGCACCTCGGCATGTCAGGATCTTTTCGCGTGCTGCGCGAGAAGCGCCACGCGCGACAGGCAGGCAAAGCGGCGCTGGACCCTCACGATCATGTCGTCTTTCACATGTCGTCCGGGCGCGCCGTCGTGTTCAACGATCCGCGGCGCTTCGGAATCATGGAACTGGTGCCGGCAGGGAAACTGGACCGGCATGCTGTATTGAGCCGGCTCGGCCCGGAGCCGTTGTCCGGAGACTTCGATGGCGCGGCACTCGCACGCGCGTGTCATCGCAAGAACACCTCGCTCAAGGCGGCGCTCATGGATCAACGTGTTGTCGCCGGACTTGGCAACATCTATGTCAGCGAAGCGCTGCACATCGCGGGATTGTCGCCGCGACGACGGGCCGCGACGCTCGCCACTCCGTCAGGTGCGCCACGCGACGCGGCGCACCGTCTGGCATCCGCGATCAAACAGGTACTCGAGGATGCGATTGCGCGGCAGTCGCGCTCGGCTTATGACGATTCACGCTTTCTCGTCTACGACCGCGAAGGCGAGCGATGTTCGACGCCGGAGTGTGCCGGCACGATTCGCAGACGCGTGCAGGCAGGACGATCGACGTTTTATTGCCCCGTGTGTCAGCGGTGAAGCGCTATAGGCGCGGTGTGTAGACCGCGCCCACAGTCTTACCGCAAATGCTTATTGAAATGTGCGAGCGTTCGCTCCCACGCGAGTTTCGCCGCGGCCGCATCGTAACGCGGCGTCGTGTCGTTGTTGAACCCGTGCTGCGTGCCAGGATACTGGAAGCGCTCGTACTTGACGTTCGCGGCCTTCAACGCTTTCTCATAATCAGGCCAGCTCGCGTTGATGCGCTCGTCGACCTCCGCCGACTGAATCAGCATCGCCGCCTTGATCTTCGGCACATCCTCGAGCGTCGGTGCCGACCCATAGAACGCCACGCCAGCGGCGAGATCCGGCAGGCGGGTCGCGAGGAAGTTCACGATGCCGCCGCCATAGCAGAATCCGACCGCACCGAGCTTGCCGTTGGTCTCGGGACGCGATTTCAACCACTCGGCTGCTGCCACAAGGTCTTCTCGCGTTTTTGGCTGATCGAGCTTCTGAAATGCCTCGCGTGCTTTGTCCTCGTCGCCCGGGTATCCACCGAGTGGAAACAACGCATCGGGTGCAAACGCCACGAAGTTGTCGGTCGCGAGTCGACGCGCGATGTCCTCGATGTGCGGGTTGAGGCCGCGGTTCTCGTGAATGACGAGAACTGCGGGTAGCTTGCCGGCCGCCTTCGCGGGGTGCGCCAGGTAGCCGCCCATCTTTCCGTATCCCTTCGGCGATTGATACTCGACGCGCTGCACCTTGATGCGCGGATCCTCTGGCTTGATGACCTGCGCCTCGAGAAACTTTGGACTGAGCTGATCGAGCAGCATCGCGGCGGTCATACCGCCAACGGTGTACTTGGCCGCCTTATCGAGGAACCCGCGGCGGTCGATCGCGCCGTGCACGTAGGCGTCGAAAAGAATCAGTAATTCCTGGTCGAAATCGTGAGCCGTCTTGCGTTCCATCGGTTGCGTCCTCCTGAGATGGATACGGAATCACAGGTTGGTGAAAAGGGCAAGCGTCACGGGTATATTGTTGCTATCCGCCGTCGCGCGTTCCCGGAGGCGATCATGGCCGTGACCGTACGAGACATACTGCGTGGAAAATCAGGCGTTTACTCGATTGGGCCGAACGACACGGTCTATGACGCGCTCCGCCTCATGGCCGACAAGAATATCGGCGCCGTCATCGTCCGCACGGATCAGAAGGTGGAGGGCATCTTTTCCGAGCGCGATTACGCACGCAAGGTGATCCTGCTGGGCAAGACATCCAGGGACACCCTGGTCAAAGAAATCATGACGACGTCTGTTGTCTCGATCGACGGGGACTGGACAGCCGATCAATGCATGGCATTGATGACCGACAAGCGGATACGGCATTTACCGGTTCTCGAACAGAACCGGTTGATCGGGGTCATCTCGATCGGCGACGTCGTCCGCGCCGTCGTCGACGACCAACAGTTCACGATCAGGTCGCTCGAGCGTTACATCACGTCCTGACCTGAGCGAGCGCGACGCGCGAGTCGAAGGTCCTGATCCGGAGCGTCGACGTCACCTTCTGGATTGGTCGATCAGGTAGCCAACGAGAGCCCCTGCGCCCGCGCCAACGGGAACCGTGATTGCCGACCACTCCATGAAACAGCGGCCGCAGAATTCGCCACCCTCATTCTCGCCGTACTTCGAAGCGGCGATGGCCGACGCGCCGAGCCCTGCACCAACCCCGATCGCAATCGCCCAGCCAATGACGCTCTTGCGGGGTTTCCCTGTGAGCGGTGCATTCGACGAGTCCTGAAATCGCTGCCGAGCGCTTTCCGGCTGGACGATTGGCAGCGGATACAACCTGACAGCGTCGCGAATTTGGCTGGTGGCTTCCGGTGCCGTCGCCTCCGCCTTCAGGCGGACGTCAGCGATCACATCAACAGCATCCTGTGCGCCGCTCGCAACCGGTATCAGGAGAGCCACCGTCAACAGCAGAAGTCCACGCTTCAAGACCGTTGGTGACATGAAGGTCTCCTACACCGGAATGTGCAATCACATGGCCAAACAGCTCACTGTGTTTGCCATGTCAGGCGGGGATGTGGAACGACATCAGTGCCTCGCACGCACGTGAATCACTGCTGAATGTGTTTCGAGTTCAACCGGCTCGCGGGCTGCACTCGATCCATACCATTGGTGTCGTGGACCGACTATCTGGATCGTGACATCTCTGACTCATGAATGCTGATTGCTGATTGGCCTCGGATCATCAGTGCCATGAGTCCTGGCGCCCACGCGATCATCCACGCGGCGAATTGCACGAAATAGTTCTTGGCAGCCGGCGAGCCGCCCCACAGCGTGTTCATCACGAAATAGAACGCAACGCCACTGAAAACAGCCGCGAGCACTCCGCGAACCGCGATTGCCGCCCACGATCGAGTAGCCGGCGCACGCAGCCAGCGGCCGTCGAGCACCGCGAGGATTAGCCACAGCGTGACCCAGGCTGCGGGAATCGCGGAGGAGTACCCGCGTCGGCCCATGATCGCGATGAGCAAGTAATAAACAAACGCGCCGGCCGCGCCCGCCAGGGCGCCAATGGGCAATCCTTTCCACACCCTCCCCGCATCGAGTCCAAGAACGGCGCCGACAGCGGTGAGCATCACCACTCCGTCGATGACACCAGCTATCACCGTGTGACGGACGTTTAGGGTGTACCACGTGTAGTCAGTCAGAGTGGCGACGAGGGCGACGCCGAGGATGCCGAAAACAATATTCACTTGGACTCAATTTCGATTAGCGCGTCGAACGGCATCGTTGCGCAGACCTAATCGGCGCGCCCACGAAGCTTGAGAGCGAGCTCGCCGCTGCGTTCTTTCAAATCCAGTGAGAGGGTCTTTCCGTCAAACGTGAAACCACAGACAAAGGAGTTGATGTTCGCGACTTCGTCGTAATCGAGGACGAAAACGTTCGGACCTTCCCAATGTCCCTCGACTGCGACAGGCAAACCGAACCGGCCAATAGGTGTTCTGTTGTATACCACCGGCTGCGGGCTGCGAACCGAGCAGCGTCACAAGCGATGCGGTCAGCAGCAGCGGAAGAATACGCATCCCGACGATCGAGTGTGACGGCTGTTTCCGAATCGTTCCCCAGATCATCCGACGAGCTTCATCCCCAGCACACGTTCTGCATTCTGGTTGTAGACCTTTCGCAGGATCTGCTCGGAAAGCGCGACACCGTAAATCCTCCAGCGTCCCTGCGGCGGCAGGCGTGCCGGCGCGTAGTCGAAGTACTCGTCGTCGGTTTCAAGGAAGCGGTAGTAGATGTGATACAGGTCCTCGCCAAAAACCTGCTGCGGCGTCTCGACGCCGAGTGGAATCGCGTCGGTGCCGAACAGGACCCGATCCTGATACTTGTCGAAGAAGCGCGAGGAGGTTCGTGGCTGCCGACCAAGCTCGCCGATGCGGGCACCGATCTCAACATTGACGTTGGGAAATTTGTCGAGCATTTCGCCAACCGCCGCCAGGTTCTCGGCCCAGTGGCCGACGTGTAACGCCACGAATGTCGTCTTCGGATGCTTGGCGAACACTCGATCGCGGGCGGCAAGGATCTCCTTGAACGCGGGAAAATCCTTGCCGTAGAACGACCAGTCTGGATGCGCGCCGAGTTCTTCGTAGCGCTCGTTGAATCGATCGATTGGGGTGAAGAATGCCTCAGGATCGCCGACGTGCATGGCAACCGGTAATCCCAGGCGGCCGCACGCATCCCACATCGGATCGAACCGCTCGTCGTCTACGCGTACGAGCTTTCCCGTGGGCCCGCCATCACGCAAGTAGAGACCGAGGGTCTTCAGGATCTTCAGGCCAACCGCCCCGGACGCCTTCGCCTTCGAGATTTCGTCGGCCTGCCACTTGGCGTATCCCGGCTCGCTCGCACGAGTCCACGTTGGCTCAGTCATGGTGACGAATCGACGCGGAAACGCGCGGTCGAAATCTTTGATCGCCGCCGCGAGATCGTCACCCGACCCGCCTGTCAGGTTGACCATGGTGTGAAGGTTGACCGCATCCATCGTCTTCACCAGTTCCGCGGGCGGAACACTCGGTCGTTGAGCACGGCGACGCGAGACGTGAGTGTGAAAATCAATCACCGGAAAGCGCGCGCGCGGCACACGGGTCTCTTTCACGTGCAGCATGCTCTTCGGTTCGAATTCCGTCAGGCGGAGCGGCAGTCCTTGCGCGGTTTGCGGCTGTTGACGTACGGGGACGGCGGCGTCGGCGTGCGAAGTGACGCTTCCAATCACAGCGCCGACGACGCTCGTGCTCGCTGCCGACAGCCAGCCACGTCGGGTCAAACCGTTTGAACGCTGCGATTCGCTTCGTTTGTAGCACATGGTGATCTTTTCTCACTTTGCGCTGGGGCCCACCCCCAGCGCCTGTCAGCGCTCGCTCCCTTCGCTCGCGCCGATTGTATCGATACGTCTTGCTACTTAGTCTGCGGTGTCAATGTGCTGCGCGCGTAGACTCGCAGTCCGCCGAGATACGTGGCCTCGACCTGGATGTCCTTCACCTGATCGACCGGACAGGTCATGATGTCGCGATCCAGGACGACGAAGTCGGCGAGCTTGCCGGGTTCGATCGATCCCTTGTGCGCCTCCTCGAACGTCAGAAAGGCGTTGTTGATCGTGTAGAAGCGGATCGCCTGTTCGCGGGTGAGACTCTGTTCCGGATGCAGCGGCGAGTCCGAACCGCGTGGTTTCCGCGCGATGGTCGTCCACATCGCGAGAAACGGATTGTACGGATTGATCGAGCGCAAGCTGCCGATCTTCTGCATGTGATCGGAGCCGCCGCCAACCATCACGCCTTGCTCGAACAGCGTTTTGTACGGATGAAAGTAGGTGAGGCGCTCGAGACCAAAGTGCTGACGTAGCGTCACGCCATCGAGGTAAAGCCATGCCGGCTGCATGTTGGCGACAACACCGATCGCCTTCATTTTTGCAATCGCCGCAGCGCTCATGAAGCTGGCGTGCGTGATGCTGGGTCGACGATCGCGCACCGGAAAGTCGTCGCGGTTAATGCGTTCGTATGCGTCGACCATCGCTTCGACGGCTGCGTCGCCCTGCGAGTGCGCCGTGAACTGAAGATCGTTGGCGAGTGCAACCTTGGCCAGTTGATAGAGCTTTTCCGGCTCGATGAATCGCACGCCACGATACTTGGGGTCGTCGATCGAATAGATCTTGCTGACCCCCCAGGGCTCACGCATGTAGGCGCTTCCGGTCAGCATGCCGCCATCGAGGAATACCTTGATGCCGCGGAGCCACAGCATGTCGTTGTGTTGATGGAACGGATTCGCCGCCGCGTCGCGAATGGCAGCCTGTGCCTGTTCGAGCGGCGCCTGCGCATCCACGCCGTACGCCATGAACGTGCGGCAGGTCAGCGCCTTCTGCGCGAGCAGCGTGCGATAGGCCTCCAGCCCGCTGCGATCCGCGTTGGCGTCGACGATGCTGGTGAACCCGACCGAGTTGTAGTCGGCCATCAATTCTTTCAGTCGTCGAACCTGGTCGGCGTCCGTCGGTCGAGGCCCACTGGCGTCCGATCGGATGTACTTGCCGCAGTTGCGCAGAATGCCGGTCGGCTGTCCCTGCGCGTCCCGCTCGACGCGGCATGGTTCCCCGGCAGGCACTTGAAACTTCGCGTCGATGTTGCTCTTCGCCAACGCCATCGAGTTGAGCGATGCATCCGGCCCGGTGCGGAAGGCTACAGGGTTCTTGGCGGCGACCCGATCGAGCTCGTCGCGCGTTGGATAGCGTTGCTCGCGTAGACGCGTGATGAAGACCTGTGACAGGGTGATCCACTGACCGGGGGCGCTCTTCTCGACGCGGCCGCGAAAGTAGGCAAGCACATCGTCGATGGTTTCCATGTCCGGCACTGGTTGCGCGAACTCATACATCGATGCGGCCGGTGCGTGCACGTGTGAATCGATCAGTCCCGGCAACACGGTCTTGCCGCCAAGGTCGACTTGTTGCGTCCCCGAACCGGCCAGTTTGCCGATGTCAGCGTTCGTGCCGGTGGCGAGAATTCGTCCGTCGCGAATTGCCAACGCTTCGACGACGCGAAACTGCGGATCGACGGTGAGGATCTTGCCGTGATGAAAGATGTGGCTCGGAGGCGCCTGACTTTGATAGCCAGGTGTAACACTCAGGGCGATGAACGCGTAGACTAGTTGTCGCTTCATCAGGAGCTCCGAAACATGATTCGAATACTTGTCGCCACTCTGTTCGTCGGAATGTTATCCGCACCCTCGGCCGCGCAGGACGCAAAAACGGTGCTCGGCAACGCCGCAAAGGCGATGGGTGTCGAAACTTTGACGTCGATTCATTACTACGGCGTCGCCCAGACGGGCAACCTCGGCCAGAACAATAATGCAAATCAGCCGTGGCCGATGGCCAACGCGAGCGATTACGTGCGGGCGATCGATTTCTCGCAGCCGGCGTCGCGTGCGACGTGGGTCACCTACGCTGTACCGGTCCAGGGAGGCGCGGCCACGCAGGGACAGGGACAGCAGAACATCACGCCGCAGAACAGCGCCTGGGCGCAGCAGCTCGAAATCTGGATCACGCCGTGGGGATTTCTCAAAGGCGCGGCAGCGAACAATGCCACCATTCGCAGTCAAACGATTGGCGGCCGTCGTTATCAGGAGGTTTCGTGGAACGCGCCGATCAAATCCCCCGGCGGGCAGCCGTATCGAGTTGTCGGCTACATCAACAACCAGAACCTCGTCGAGCGCGTGCAGACGTGGCTCGAAAATTCGGTCTTCGGCGACATGTTGGTTGAAGCGGAGTATCAGCACTACCGCGACAACAACGGACTGAAGTTCCCCGCGAACATCGTGCAGCGGCGAGGGGGCTGGCCGGTGTTCGAGGCATACATTCTGGGTGCACGATCGAATCCTGCGGATCTCCAGAAGTTGATGACCATTCCGCCAGCGCCCGCTGGGCGCGGCGGCGCCCCAGGCGGCGCGCCGGGAGCAGCTGCGACCGGTCCAACATCAGAAAAACTCGCAGACGGCGTGTTCCGCATTACCGGCGCATACAACGCGCTGGCAATCGAGTTCGCGGATCACGCCCTCATCTTCGAGCCCGGTCCACAGAACGAGGCCCGGGCACAAGCGATCATCGCAGAGACCAGGCGCGTCATCCCGAACAAACCAATCCGCTTCGGCGTGATCTCGCATCATCATTTCGATCACACGGGCGGCCTGGCCGCGGTGGTTGCCGAAGGGATCACCATCGTCACACCGGAAGTGAACAAGTCGTTCCTCGAGCGCGCCTTGAGCGCGCCCAGAACCCTTGCGCCCGATTCACTATCAAAATCGGGGCGCAAACCAGTCATCGAAGGATTTACTGGCGATCGGCGAGTGTTCCAGGATGCGACGCGGACCTTCGAAGTGCACGTGATCAAAGGCCTGCCACACGCCGATGGTCTCGTCGTCGGCTACCTGCCAAAAGAGAAGATCCTCGCCTATGCCGACATGTTCAACCTGCCGCCGGCGAACACTCCAGTGCCCGATCCACCGGTGGTCGGCACGGTGGCATTTCTCGAAAACATTGAGCGGCTGAAGCTCGACGTCGACCGCATCTTGTCGGTGCACACACTGAATCCGGATCGACTGACCTCAGTTGCCGACATCCGGGCATCGCTCGGCAAGTAGAGCCACGGACGAACACGGGCCACAGAAGAACACGGAAAAACACCGACGAACAGGCCACGGAAGAGCACGGAATAACACCGATGCACGGGCCACGGAAGAACACGGAATAACACCGACGAACGGGCCACGGAAGAACACGGAATAACACCGACGAACAGGCCACGGAAGAACACGGAATAACACGAGCCACGGAAGAACACGGGAGAACACGGATAAAAAAGATGCTCGGGTCAGCGAGTTCTTTTCCGTTTTCATCCGTGTTCATCCGTGGCTTGTATTTATCTGTGTTAATCCGTGGCTCAAGGCCGAGAGAGCCAAGTGGCTTGAAATGGTGTCTGATAGTGAATTGTGACACCAGATTCGCGGACGCTCGAGGTTCACCACCTCGTCAAACGGTTTCACGGCCACGCGGCGGTAGCGAACGTGAGCTTCGCGCTGCGCCCCGGCGAGATCCTCGGGTATCTCGGCCCTAACGGCTCAGGCAAGTCGCTCACGCTCAAGATGCTGACGGGACTGATCGATCCAACCGAGGGACGTATCACGTACTCCGGCATCGACGTCACCGGCGGGAACATCGATTTCCGCCGGCGATTCGGCTACGTGCCCGAAGAACCGCACCTCTACCCTTTCCTGTCCGGCCGTGAGTATCTGGATTTAGTAGCCGGGCTGCGCGACCTGCCGACGCGCGGCATGCGGCTCAGGATCGACGCGCTGCTGGAGCGCTTTGGACTCGCCGAGGCGGCCGAGCAATCGATCAGCGCTTATTCGAAGGGAATGAAACAGAAGACGCTGTTGATTGCGGCGTTGATGCACGATCCCGAGTTGCTCATCCTCGACGAACCGGAATCTGGCCTCGACGTCGGTTCGATCCTGGTGTTGCGCCATCTCGTCCGGGTTCTCGCGGAACGGGGCCGGGCAATCCTGTACAGCTCGCATATCGTCGAAAACGTCGAACGGCTGTGCACACGCGTCATCGTCCTCAGCGCCGGTCGGGTCATTGTCGACGGAAATGTCGACAGCATCCGGACGATCGCCCCGTCAGGATCGCTCGAAGAAGCGTTCGCGACATTGGCCGCGCAGCGTCCGGACTCACTCGCCTCCGAGATCGCCGACATCGTCACGAATCATGCGTAGGCGGCTGCTCGTCCGTCATTTTCTCAATCAATTTGTCGAAAACGATTTGGCGCCGGACGTGGACCGTCACCAGATTCTCGCGGTGGCGGCGGCGACGCTGATCACGGTCCCGCTCTTTGCCACGATCTTCATGAGCGTGAAGTACCTGATGCAACCACTCCAGTCGCCCGGGTGGACCGAGATCACGACGATGGGCGATCAGATGATCTTCTGCGCGACGTCGCTGCTCGTGAGTGCGGTGATCGCAACACTGGAGTGGGACGCCCTCGCACTCAGTCCGCGGGACTCGGTGATCCTTGGAGTACTACCCCTGCCGCGCGAAGAGATTGTTCGTGCGAAGGTGCAGGCACTCGTGACGTTTGCGGCGGCGTTCGTGATCTCGTTGAATGCCTTGCCGACACTGCTGCATCCGCCGCTGACGGTTGCCAACTTTTCAGGCAATCCGTTGTTGCTCGTGCCTCTGGTCCTCGCGCATGCGGTCAGCACGGGCATGGCGGGAGCCTTCGGTTTCGCATGTGTCGTCGCCCTGCGGGAGGTCTTGTTTCTGTGCCTTGGTGAGCGCACGTTTTCGCGGATTGCCGGAACGATCAGATCCGGCTTGCTGTTTTCCTTTCTCGTTCTGCTCGTGCTTGCGCCGATTCGACTTTCTGGACCAACAACATGGATGCTCGAGCCTGGGAAGGGGCCGCTGTTCCTCCAGCCAGTCAGTTGGTTTGTCGCCACCCATGCGGTGCTCGCCGGCCGCGTGCTCGACATCCTCCCGACACCGAACCTTCCGGAGCGGCTCTCCGCTGAAGAGAATCGTTTGCGGACGCAGTACCGTCGTGGCCTGCCGCATCTGACCTCGCTCGCGCTCCGCGGCATCGGCGTGTTCGCCGTCGTTCTGACCATTTCAATCTCCGCGTACCTCCGAAATGCGCGCCGATTTCACCTGTTGCCCGAGGGACAAGACACCAACAAGGTGCTCGGCGTGTCGCGCATCAGCGACGCGATCGCGTCGATCCTCACGAGCAAGCCGGCGACACGAGCCGGCCTGCTGTTCCTGATCAGGACCGTCGCGGGCAATCCGTCGCACCGCGTGTATGTCACCGCCTTCGTCGCGACGGGCCTGGCGTTGTTGATCACGCTGGCGCCCGATGCGTTGTTCGCGCCGCGCGGTGACCGGCCGATTGCGATCTCTGAACTCGTCGCGCAGACACTGATGCTCACCGCGATCGTCGCCGGGTTTCGCGCCGCCATTCGCACGTCGGCTGACACGCGGGCCGCATGGGTCTTCGGCATCGCCGAGACGAGTAATCACGGTGAATTTCGGAAAGGGGTTCGCCTGGGCGTGATCAGTGCGGTCGTTGCGACCGTGTTGTCGCTGTTCCCGCTTTACGCGGCCGCGTGGGGCGTTTCTGGTGCCGCCGGGCACGGCATCATCGGTATCGCGCTCGGATGGCTGCTCGTCGAGGTCGGCTCCGCCAATATTGAGCAGCCATTGGTGTCGACGATTCCCCCAAGCGACGGTCTCAACACCGTTGGCGTTGTTTTGCTCGGCGCTACGGTGATCGTCGTCTTGGTCCTCGGCGCCATCGAACGAGCTGCACTAACGACATTCGCGGGAACGGCCGCATTCGCCGCGACCCTTCTCGTCGCGGCCGCGGCCGTTCGATATTTCGGTGAACGCAACCATCGTGCGGTGGCAATCTCGCAGGGTCTAGTTCGATGAGCCGCTCGGCGAAGCATGCTTGTTGTTCTGCTTCGCAAGTTCCTCGTCGATGATCGTCGAGAAAATTTCGAACGGCATGGCGCCGCTCACCAGCCTTCCATTGATGAAGAATGTCGGCGTCGATCTCACGCCGAGCGCCGTCGCTTCCGCCATATCCTCCTGCACTTTCACTTTCAGTGCCGGATCCTGCCGATCCCTGTCGAATCGCGCGAGATCCATTCCGAGCTCCTGCGCGTATCGGCGCAGGTCGTCAGGCTCGAGCTGCTTTTGATTTGCAAATAGCTTGTCGTGGTACTCCCAGAATTTGCCCTGGTTCCTCGCCGCTTCAGCCGCCACCGAGGCATCCATTGCATGTGAGTGGATACCGACCAGAGGCAGATGCTTCCACACGAACCGCACGCGACCCTTGTATCTTTCCTCGATCTGCTGAAGCGTGGAGTTCACGTCCTGGCAAAACGGACACTGAAACTCTGCGAACTCGGCAATCGTGACTGGAGCCTCGTCCGCGCCTTTGGCGGGCGCCGCCGCGAGATTGACTTCGTACACCTTGTTTGCAAGCGCACTCCTCGGCGTCGGTGCCGCCGCTATGGTCTCGAGCTGCGCCACGCGCGCGGTCAACCGCTGCAGCTCTCGCTTGTTCAGCATCGAGACAGCCAGAATCACGATGACGCCGACGAGCGTGGCCGCTATGGCAACGTCGCCCAGTTTAGAGGTCGCCGAGCTGGGTGTGGAGGCTGGCTTCTCGTCCGCCGTCATCGTTGAATCCTTTCGTGTGCTAATTGATCGACAGCGCCCTGAGCAATGTCCCCGAACCGACCCGCAGATCCCAGTAGCGCACTTGCTTGCTACCACCCTTCTTGACTGTAACGGTTGCCGTGATCGTTGTTGAATTGACCACTCTGACATTACTGACCAGGGGAGCGGCCCCGGTGCCATTCTCGAACCCCACCGCCATACCAGAACTGAAGCCTGTGCCGGTGATCGTCACGGACATCGAGGTCCCCGCCTGCGCGGCGTTCGGCGTGATGGAAAGGACCTCTACCCGGCCGCAGATTCCGAGCGCCTGGACGGTCCTCGCCGCCGGATTGATGTGGAGCCGAATGCAGGACACGTTGTCGGATTCATTGGTCTCGAGCAGCTGTCCGTCTAGATCTCCAGAGTTCGGCGTGCCCGGGTCGGTGGCAATCGTCAGGTGGTAATCTCCCTCGGGATCGCCGGTAATATCGATCGACTGACCGTCAAGGTTCGGGCCGTAGCGGTCTCCCCATCCTACCGAAAGTCCCTGCACGTCCGGGTTGCATGTGGTGTACACACCGCTACGGGGTGCACCGGGCAGACCGAGGTCGATCTGGGTTGTGTCCTCGACGCAAAAGCTGGTCTTCTCGCTCGTCTGCCCCGACCCCGTGTTATTGGCGACCGAGGTGAGCGTATAGAGCGCAAAGTTGTTGAAGTGGAAGTGATTGTGTTCCGGGTGATACGTCATGGTCCCGGCCATCCTGTCGTAGAACGTGCCGTCGCTGCGGTATATCCGTTGGAAAACCTGCTGGCCGGTTCCGTCGATGCCACCCGCACGTAGTTCGAGTGGCCCATTGCCCACGTTGGTGTTCACCGCCGCGAACCGCAGCAAAGTGCGGTTGTTCACCTGCACCACGGAGAGCTCTGAAGCCGGGAGAGGCGAGAGATTCGGCAGCAGCTCGGTCTGCGCGAATCCTGCGCGTGAGTTGACTAGCACGACGGCCGCGAATACGGCCGGAATCATGACAAGACGACGGTGTTTCATGGTGCCCTTTCTAAGCGTGTCGCAGTGTCGCAGCTGGAGGCTTCTCGCCGCGCAAGCGACGGACCGACTAGCAACAATGCCACCACCGAACCCGAGCGCATTCCATCGCACCGCGTCGGTGGGTTAGTTACGTGATGACAACAGTTAAGCGACGCCGACAAGCTGACAAGCATTCAGCGAGGTTGACCAAAAGGATCTCGCCCGAAACCTTTTGTCTGCAGTCGCAACGAAGTCGCTCAAAAGGCGATCGTGAAGGTATTCCGTAATTACGGCGATAAAGTCAGTCCGTCTGTTTGACTTCTTCAGCGTGAGATGCACGTGACGGCGTACGTACGGTCCGATGCAAGTGCTTCAATACAAACCGTGTGGAACAGCAGTGTGGCGCGGACGAACTGAATTCACTCCTCAGGCATGTCCTGTGCTAGACGCGTGCCGGACGTTTAGCGGTGCGCCGCAGTGCGCACCAACGCGCGGGCGACGAACCGTACACGCGCGAGGAGGAGACGTATGAAGAAGTTGATGCTGGTTTTCACAGCAGCCGTGGCATTGGGCGGCGCGACGCTTATGGCGGTCGAGATCAAGAATCTCAGCGGCCAGTCGTGCGGCACTGGTGAAGGCACCTGGCACTTCGTCAACAACCAGACAGGCGGTGCCGCAGATGGCACTCTGACTGCCGAATTCACCAGCGGCACTTGTACAGCGCCGGCATCGAAGAACACTGGGTCGACGCAGCACTTCTACTGCGTCGGATACTCGGGTCAGTTGCTCAGTGCGTCCACCGACCTGACGAAGGGCAACCTGGTGTTGTCGGACTTCAGCTGCAGCACTCCTCCCAAGTGCGATCCGAAGACCGATCCCAACCAGTGTAAGTAGCTCGGACGTAGAACACCCCGTGCGGAAGGTGGGACCTCTCTCGCTGACCGCACGGGCATTCGTTCGGCTAATTGCTCCGCAAGAACGCGACGACGTCAGCAACCTCCTGCGCACTCAGCCCAAGCTGCGCCGCGCTCATCATCAGCGACTGCGGCAAGCGGCGGCGGTTGGCGACCCGGTCCAGAGGAATGATCTGCGTCACGCCACCCATGCTCCGTATCATCAGTGGATCGCCTTCCTTGAGCACCACACCCTGAATCGTGACGCCGTCTTTTGTCTTGATCTCCGTGCCGTCGTAGCCCAGTGCAATCTCCGCGCTTGGCTTGACGATGGCTGTTGCGACGACATCCGCGGGCTTGCCGCGGCCCCAGCC
>DASTVZ010000053.1:0-11936 GCA_035758845.1 Vicinamibacterales bacterium | reverse complement strand
ACGCTCGACGCGCTGATTACGCTGAGAGATCACGGTGTCAACCCGTCGTATGTTCGTGAGCTTGCGGACAACGGCTACAAAGGGCTGTCGGCCGACGTGCTCCGTGAAGCGCGCGATCACGGAATCACCCCTGACTACGTGCGAGGTATGCGCGACGCGGGCTATAGTTCGGTGCCGATGGAACAATTGATCAAGGTGCGAGATCACGGCGTCACACCGGACTACGTGCGCGGACTCGGAGATGCAGGCCACCGACAGCTGTCGCTGGATCAGCTGGTGAAAGTTCGCGACCACGGCGTCAGCGCGGACTACGCGCGCGACATGCGCCAGCTTGGATACTCGGTGCCGATCGACGATCTGGTTCGCGCGCGCGATCACGGCGTCCGCGTCGAGTACGCGCGCGAGATGAGCGCACTCGGCTACGGCGGTCAGCCACTGGACGCGTTGATCCGCGTGCGCGACCACGGTGTCACGCCCGAGTATGCGAAGGATCTGAAGGCGCTCGGATACGACAAGCTCTCGCTCGACGATCTCGTTACGTTGCGCGATCACGGCCTCACCGCGGATCGCATCCGCTCAGCGAATTCTCGCGCCGGGACGCGGCTGCCGATTGACATGCTCAAGTCGCTTGCCGCGGGCGGGATGCGATAAGCCCCACGAATTACGAACCCAAAGTGCTGTGATTCCGGAGGGCCTCCACGAAATATAGAGGTTCCTCCGGACCCCGCCAATCGTCTCAAGATCAAAAACTCCATTGCTTGCCTGGG
The DNA here is from genome assembly GCA_035758845.1 of Vicinamibacterales bacterium. Lineage (GTDB taxonomy): Bacteria > Acidobacteriota > Vicinamibacteria > Vicinamibacterales > 2-12-FULL-66-21 > JALZOC01. The sequence continues at coordinate 11,169 of DASTVZ010000053.1, read as the reverse complement.
TTTAGGCCGACGATACGTGGCCGCATGACTCTGGCATCCGCCATGCCATGCAAAGCCGCGATGGCCCGGCACACGCCGTTATCCCACGGTTCCTATCGAAGGAGTTTTCCAATGAGGCGGTTGGTCCTGGTTCTCGCGGTGTTGGCCGCCTCCCTAATTGCGACACCCGCTCTGGCGCAGAGTGGCGAAGCCAGCGTGTTGATTGGATGGACGTTTTCCGACGGCGTCACTGGCGATTCGGTTCTCGCCGGTGATGGCAACAGGTACGACCGTGTTGATCCGAAGGATTCGTTCAAGTGGGGGTTTGATATTGGCGCATACGCCAGCGACAACGTCCAGGTGGGATTCCTGTTCGGTCAGCAAATGAGCAAACTGACCTTTGGCGGTACCGCCACGACGGAAGTCGGCGATCTAAAGATCAACACTTACCACGGGTACGTTGCCTACAACTTCGGCGAGAGAGACGCGCCGACGCGTCCGTATGTCATGGTTGGTCTGGGCGCGACGAACTTCGGCAAGGTGGACTTCTCGACTCCCGGCGCGCGTGTGGGCACGACCGGAAGCGAGACGCAGTTTTCAACGACGTGGGGTGCAGGGGTGAAGTTCTTCCCGTCAGGGAATGTCGGCGCCCGTGCGGGCATTCAGTGGACGCCAACCTACATCAAGTCCGATGCAGCCGGCTGGTGGTGCGATCCGTACTGGGGCTGTTATCTCACCGGCAACGCGCAGTACTCCAATCAGTGGGATTTGTCGGGTGGCGTCACCTTCAGGTTCTGAATCGCCACGAATGTTACGGCTCGTTCGCAGTTCCTTCATGGAGGCGCTATGAAAATCACGATGGTCACCGTGGCTGTGGCCGCTCTGCTCGTCGCATCGGTCGCGATTGCCGCTCAGAAACCAGTCAGCGTCGCCGAGACGACGACCAAGACGGCCACGATTGTGGCGATTGACAAGACCGCACGGGTAGTCACGCTGCAGGGCAAGGAAGGGCTCACGGTTGACGTGCTGTGTGGTCCGGAGGTGCAGCGGTTTGACGCGCTCAAGGTCGGCGACACGGTGACATTCCGCTACCACGAATCGGTGGTTTCCGCGATCAGCCGACCGGGTGACAAGCCAAAGGAACCACTTTCGACCAGCGTCACGCGAACGGCCGGTGCGAAACCCGGTGGCACGGTTGCCCAGCAGCTCAGCGCCACCGTCACGATTGAGGAGATCGATCCGAAGATCCCATCGGTCTCTGTGAAGGCCGAGGATGGAAGACGAATGGCATTCAAGGTAGAAGACAGGAAGAACCTCGAAGGTTACAAGGTCGGCGACAAAGTCACCGTCACATACACACAGGCGCTCGCCGTCAGTGTGAAGTAGCCCGCCAGAAGGTTGGCGGCCGCCGCGTCCTGTGGCGGTCGCCAACACCCTCACATTACTCGAACTGGTTTCAAAACCGTGTCAGGCGCGGATCTGTCCGCGAACAGCCCCACGGCCTCCTCGCGCCGACAAGCGCTGGTCACGAGAGACGGCCCTGCAGCGGGCCGCGGCCGGGGTCCCCGGCGCGCGTTTGCTGCGCGCTGGGGTGGAGGGGCGCCCCGTTCGCGGCCACCCGCTATCGGTTTTGAAACCAGTTCGGAGGCGAACGAGCGCGCGAGTGAGCCCACGCGAGCGGAGTGGGGCTCGCGGGGCCCCGCGAGCGAGCGTGTCGTGGAGTGATTAGGCTCAGAACGGTTGCGTCATCAGATCGCGACGAGCCCGCGCCTCAGCGCAAGGCGAACCGCATCGGTGCGGTTCGATGCACCCAGTTTGCCGAAGATAGACGCGAGATGAAATTTAACCGTCTCGTCGCTGAGGCCGAGCACCCCGGCAATCGCCTTGTTCGACAGGCCGTCGGCAACCAGTTCGAGCACCTGCGTTTCACGTGGCGTCAAAGGTTCAATGAGAGGATCCTCGTCCTGTGTGACGGGAATCAGAAGCACATACGCATTCGCGGCGGACGCGGCCACTCGCCCCGCGCTCAGCGTCGAAGCTTCGCCGACGACAGTGACGTCGCCGGGCAGATCACGCAGGGCTCGCTGTCTTCGTGACGCGGGCCCGACCAGGACGACGCGCATGTGATCAAGGACGCCGCGACCTGGGACGCGGTCCCCCGTTATCGCGGCCGATTTGCGACCACGACATCGACATCGCGGAGGACGCCTCCGTGCAGCGTCTTCAGCTGAACCTTCTGCCCGACTTGAGCGCCCGGCAAGCGATCCAGCAGATCCTCGGCGGATTCGATCCGCGCGCCGGCGAAGTCGAGCAGCAGGTCGCCAACGATGATTCCCGCGGCGTCGGCTGGGCCACCAGCCGTCACACCAACGATGAGTAACGCACGTTCGCGGCCATCGGTGCGATATGCCGTCGGGGCATGAACCGGCTGCACGGCGACACCGATGAAACCGCGAGAGCCACCAGTCGTGACGATCTGTCGCGCCGATGCCCATGCGATCGACGCGGGAATGGCGACGCCGAAGCCACGAATGACAGCGGCAGTCGCAATACCCGTGAGTTGCCCGGATGCGTCGAACAAGCCCCCTCCGGCGAACCCGTCGTGCATCGGTGCAGTCACGCGAATGACCCGGGGGATTTCGCGGCGTCTGCCCGTCCTGAGCGGGCCTCCGACAACGGCCACGACACCGGCGCTCGCCGTGAGAGCGTTGCTCCAGGAACGCGCGAGAGCGATGACTACTTGGCCGACGCGCGGTTCCGCCTCGGCAGTCGGCGGAGACGCGACGCTCAGCTTCGTGGCCGTCCGAAGGAGCGCAATGCTGGTCGCAGGATCCCACCCGATCATTTCTGCTTCGATCGGGTCGGCATCACCGACTTTCACACGTACTCCGGTCTCTCTTCCGATTGCGCGACCGGTGGTCAGGATTGTGTCAGTGCCGTGAATGACTCCGCTGGCTGGTCTGCGCGAGCCGAGCACCTGGACGATGGCCGGCGCTTTGGCGGCGGAGAGATCCGCGAGGTCGTTGGACAACGAGAGCAGTGAAGAATTCGTCATGCGAGCCATTGTGATCTCGTCGATGGGTGCAACGGATCACCCGGATAGGTAGGTGTGTGAATCACTAATCGCTAATCGCTAATCGCGAATCGCGAATCGCGAATCGCCGTGCCATCCCTGGCGAGCAGCTCTGCCATGGTATTGATCGCATCGACCATCAAGTCGGTTTCGTGTTCGACCAGCGGGTTGATTTCGCCTGACATCGCGAGGTGTGTTTGCCGGAGTGGGCAACGGCCGAGGCGCCCCGGCCATCGGCGCCGGCCTCGGCAAGGATCACACCCCCGCCAAAGACGATCGCCGCGGCGCGTGCTGCGCCGACCGTGTCAGAGGGAAACCCGGCGACAATCAGCGCGGCCACACACGATTGAAGGCCGACGAATGCGGCCGCCGGTCCAACGGCAACCAGCAAGCCGCTGATGAACGCCGTCACGGCCGCGATGAGAATGGTCGCGACGTTCGAGTGGCCACCGAGCGAGCCGACCAAAATGGAGATCGCCATCGCCGCTGCCGCCGTCAGCATCAGCGCAGCACGGCTGCGATAGGCGCCCTGGAACGATCCAAACCCGACTGACACCGCCCCGACGGCGCCGAATGCACTGACCGACGGCTGTCGCAGTACGAGTCCGATTACCAGAGGGATCGCCACACCAACCGTGCAGCGCAGCGCTGCCACTCCCTCGTACTTGGACCAATCGATGCGAACTGTCGGCGCGAGAATCTGGTGAAGCGTGGTCGGCTGTTGATTCACAGTTGCCGGTTACCAGTAAAGCATGAGCGACAACTCAAACTAAACTGGCGCGCCACGGGCGGCGCGCCCGCCGGAGCGGAACGGGGCGTTGGGGTCCCCGCGAGCGAAGGCGCGGGGGGGCCGCAGGGGCGCAGCCCCCCGGATCAATTAATGCGCGGTATGAGTGTGACCGCGGGTGCCGTCCTGAAGTGCATCCGATAGCGCAGCGGGATCGGTCCAGTCCCCCTCGAACCTTCGGCCGTTCACGAAGAAGGTCGGCGTGTCTCGCACGCCGCTTCGCATGCCGGACTTGACGTCGCGCTGAACGCGCTGTCGCTGTGCCGCTGTTGCCAAATCGTCCGCTACCCCAACCGGATCGACGCCAGAGGTTGCCGCATACTCGATCAATTCATCCGGCTGCAACGCATCCTGGTTCTCAAACATCAGGTCGTGCATCGTCCAGAACGCCTCTTCGCCGCCGCGCGCGGCGACTGACTCGGTGGCTTCGGCTGCAGGCCATGCGTGCGAGTGCACTTCGGCGATCGGAAAATTCCGGAACACGAATCGCACCTCGTCGCCAAGGTCCTCAAAGACCTGCTTGAGCACGACATGGGCGAGCCCACAGCGGGGACACTCATAGTCGCCATACTCAACGAGTGTGATTGATGCGTCTGCCGGACCGCGCACATGATCGTCAGCCCCAACCGGCGGGATGAGCACAGAGGTCATGCCTTACCCGCCTTTCTTGTGCGCTGGTCGAATGATGAACTGACGCCAACAAATGACAAATGCGACAGCCGAACCATTCGGGCTATTGCGGAGGTTGATCGGACCAACGAAATCGAGTGAATGCGTCTATTTATCTCCTGCGGCTGGTACAAGTCGGTCATGTGCGGGAGGAAAGCAAGACTGACTCCGGCTGGAACCCGAGTGAGCCATTATTGGCGTGGCGAGGCGCAACGTCGTCGTCGCGCCTCACGCCAACTCACCAATTCACGACTTCACCAATTCACCAGTTCGCCTAGCTCATTGGCTCGTCAGCGCTCGGTCCGTAAATCTGCGGCACTTTCGCACCCATCGGACGCAAGTACGTCGACAGTTGACCGCGGTGATGAATGATGTCAAGGAAGAAGCCCCACGCGTTGCCTGAACCGGTCTCGCTCATGACTTCCTGTCCCTGATACATGAAAGGGACTTTGCGCGCCCAGTTCGCGTCTGAGAGTGCCTTCAGCTTTTTCGTCGCGGCCTCGTGTTGCGCGTCATACGCCGCAAGCACCTCCTTCATTGTCGCCGGCGCATCGAGCTCCTGCCACTCGAGGGCGCCCTTCTCCAGACCCTCCGCAAGCACGTTTTCCTCGCGCACGATCAACCAGGCAATCTCGCGCGCGGTCCTGGACTTAGGGTCCGGCCGATAGGTCGACCCCTCGGGTATTCGCGAGATTACCTTGCGAGTGGCGGCGGCTTCCTTGTCCCAGAACTGCAGAAACAGGTTCTTGTCGTCCATCGTTCTTCTCCTCGCGCATTCCCCACTCTCGCGAGTGGCCCTTCAAGAAAGCGGCAACTATAGAGCGAAGAAAACACGAAAGTCAAGTGGACCCAGTGGAGGGCGACTTGCCTGTCGGGATCCGTTGTGGGGGGATCCGGGATCAGTATGCTTCCCGACGCTAAACACGGACCACGGATCCGGGACGCCGGATCCCGTGCACCGGCAAATTCGTTAACGCTGGCATTCACGTTGCCCACCCGCGGTCACCGAGGATTGACAGCCTCAATTGACGACCGGTATCGTCCAGAAGCGACTCCGCGCAAGTTCTCGGGTCGTGCCTTCGAAATGCCCCGAAATCCCTGGACCGCCACGACGCGTACGACGCGATCGCTGCACATCGCGCGTCCGCGCGGCGATCGCTTCCTCGAGCCAGGCCAGCTCGTCGAGAGCCCTGAGACACACCTCCGGTATCGCACGCAGCGGTTGATTGGCGAGGGAGGGTTCGGACAGGTCTACCTCGCAACTCGCGTCGGACACTCGTCGGTCGTGCCGGAGACAGTCTGCCTGAAAGTCAGCGCTCGTATCGACGGGTGGCTACGCGAGGCATATTTCGGCCAGCTGCTTGACGATCACCCGCGCGCGATTCGTGTGTTCGACACGTTTCCGCATATGCGCGCTGACGGCAGCGTCATCTACTACCTTGTCCTCGAATTTGCGCAGCATGGCGATCTCAGCGCGTACTTGTACCGGGAGGAGAAGGGCTGGTCGGAGCGCACAGTGCGGCGCGAGATTGCTGGAATCCTTGACGTCCTTCGAAAGCTCCACCGTGGCCAACTGCTGCATCGCGATCTGACGCCGGTGAACGTGTTCGTCTGCGACGGGCCGCGTCTCAAACTTGGCGATTTCGGAATCGTCCGTCAGCAAAGCGATGGCCGCGGCATCACCGCTCACACAATGAACGCGATGACCGCGCCGAGCGACATTCTCGCGCGCGCCGTGCCCAAGTGGCAGGCGCGTGACGACGTCTACCAGGTGGGACAGTTGCTCGGGATGTTGATCCGGGGCAATGCGAAGGAGCGGATTCGGCCCAACGACGTACGCCGGCTGTCATGCAGCGACCACTTGAAAGAGATTGTGTACCGCTGCATCGGTGAGCGGCGAAAACGTTACGAGAGTGCCGAGGAAATGATCGAGGCGCTGCGCAACCCGCCCGCCGAATTGAAGGCGGGCGTGCTTCGCACGCTCAAGGGGGTACATCTCGCGTTCACCGGCATTCTCTCGAAGCGCCGTCGCGACGCGATTGCCGCAGCCAAGCGTGCCGGCGCCGTCGTGCACGGCATGCCATCGGCGCGCACCACCGTTGTGGTTCGGGGGCGTCCCAACGTGCAGCAGGCCGCAGGACGAGAGGGTGGACTGAAGCTGATGGAGATCAAGCGGCTGCGAGAGAAAGGCCATCGCATCACGCTGCTCAACGAAGCGCAGTTCTGGCGTCTCGCGGCGAAGCGCTGATGCCCCTTCACCTGGCCTTCCTCGGCTGCTTCACCGCGATCGACCGGCGGCTGAAGGTGGCGGATCACCGGTTGATGGAACGGATCTATGATTCGATAATCGGGAATCACTAATCGCGAGTCGCCGAATCCTAATCCCTGCATCCTTGAATCACTACGACATCATCATCATCGGCACCGGCGCGGGTGGCGGGACAATCGCGCAGGCGCTGTCGGAAAGTTCCGCGCGCATCCTCATCGTCGAACGCGGTGACTTCGTTCCTCAGGAAGAGGAAAACTGGAACCCGGAAGCGGTGTGGAAACACCAGCGCTATCGCGCGCGTGAGCGGTGGGTCGACGATCGCGGGCACGAGTTCGTTCCCTACACCCATTACGGGGTCGGTGGAAACACGAAATTCTGGGGCAGCGTGCTGTATCGGCTTCGCCGCGAGGATTTCCGGGCGGTTGAGCACCTAGATGGCCTATCGCCGGCCTGGCCCATCGATTACGACACGCTGGCACCGTACTACGATCGCGCCGAGCGGCTGTACCACGTCCGCGGCGGAAACGGTGTCGATCCGACGGAACCTCCGCGCACTGCCTATCCGTACGAGCCGGTTCCGCACGCGCCCGAGATGGCGGCCATCGTCGACCGCCTCCGCGAGCAAGGGCTGCATCCGTCGCCGCTGCCGCTGGGGCTCCTCAGGGTTGGCGAAGACGACGGGTGCATTCTGTGCAACACGTGCAACTCGTTCGTCTGCAAGCTGCACGCGAAGAGCGAATCTGACGTCTGCTGCGTAAGGCCCGCCGTGTCTCGCCCGAATGTCAGGTTGTGGACCAATGCGACGGCGACACGGTTAATCAGCGATCCCTCGGGACGGAAGGTTGAAGCGGTCGAGATCGAACGGGATGGCGCGACCGATCGCGTTCACGCACCGCTCGTCATCGTGTCCTGCGGCGCGGTCAATTCTGCCGCCTTGCTGCTTCGATCGGCAAACGAGAAACATCCCACCGGGCTGGCGAATTCGTCGGGGCTCGTCGGCGCCCGTTACATGGCGCATCTCGCCACGATGATGCAGGGGTTCCATCCGCTCCGGAAGAATTCGACGGTGTTTCAAAAGACCGTCGCGATCAATGATTTTTACCTGCGGGGCCCAAAGACGCACTATCCGCTCGGGCAAATCCAGTCGCAGGGGCGTACTCACGGAGTCATGGCACAGACGGTGGTTCCGTGGATTCCGCTCTGGGCGTACGAGGCGTGGGTCTCGCGCGGCGTCGACTGGCTGGTCATGTCAGAGGATCTGCCAGCGCGCTCGAATCGCGTGATGGTCGATTCACAGGGGCGGATCCAGCTGCACTATCAGCCAAATAATGTGAAGGCGCATCGGCGCCTGGTCACGGAGACGAAACGCATCCTCCGCCGGGTCGGATACTGGCTCATCGTCACGCACTCGCACGGCAGCACGAACACGACGCACCAGTGCGGCACACTGTGTTTCGGGACGGACCCGGCCGCGTCGGTCCTGGATCCCTACTGCCGGACGCACGACATCGAAAACCTTTTTGTCGTCGACGCCTCATTCTTCCCGTCATCGGCGGCCGTGAATCCCGGGTTGACGATCGCGGCGCAAGCGCTGCGTGTTGCCGACCACATCAAAGACACTCACCTATGAGAGCGCGATCCTTCAGTCACAGCGGCATCACGGTCTCCAACTTCAATCGCGCCGTCAAGTTCTACTGGGAGGTTTTTGGATGTCCGCTCGTCGGGGTTGCGGACACGCCGCCGGATCGAATCCGGACATTCTTCGGCATCGACGCCGAGCACTGTAGCTGCAAGATCGGCTGGATACGCGTGCCCGGAGGGGCGGTACTGGAAATATTCGCCTTCGACCCAAGAATTGCACCCGCCGCGATTCCGTGGAATCGCGTCGGGCTGACTCACATCTCCTTCGATGTGCGCAATCTCGACAGGTGGTACGACTATCTTCAGTCGCGCGGCGTGGAATGCGTCAGCAAACCCGAGCGATCGCCGCGTGGCCACTCGTTCTTTTTCGTGAAGGATTTCGATGGCAACCTGATCGAGTTGATGGATCTCGGATACAAGTATTACGTGCTCAAATGGCTTGGGCCGCTTGGAGGATGGATCTTCAGGCGGAGGATGTACAAGCAGTATTACGAGTAGTACTGTTCTGGCTGCTGGCTGCTGGCTGCTGGCTGCGCGATCCGGGATCCGGTATCCGGGATCCGGTATCCGGGATCCGGGATCCGAATGTTCCAATGAACTCGGGTGGCTTCCGCCTTGAGGCGGAAGGACAGGTGGTATGGAAGCTCTAAGGATCCGTCGGAGAAATACGATCTCGCAGCAAAGCAAGGTGCCGCAGCCATGAGGTGTCTTCTTCGGATCGCCACGCTGATTGCGTTCGCGTTCTGTGCCGGCTGCCGCCCGGGGTCAGACCAGGGTCAAGCTGGGGTCAAACCGGGGTCAGACCCTCACCAGCATCCGTCGACTGCGACCGCCACGATGCGTCGTCCGGTGCTGAACACGACACCCGCGCCAGGCCCAGTTCCTGACGGAATGGTCTGGATTGCAGGCGGCGAATTCTGGATGGGATGCGACACGTGCGGCATGCCAGACGCCACGCCGGTCCATCTCGTCTCGGTCCCCGGATTCTGGATGGACGCCACTCCGACAACAAACGCCGACTTCGATCGATTCGTTCGAGCGACCAACTACATCACTGTCGCCGAACGCAAACCTGATCCGAAGGATTTCCCCGGAGTTCCAGAAGACAAGTTGGTCCCTGGCGCTGTCGTCTTTACCCCGCCTTCCCATCCCGTGTCGCTGAGCGACTACTCGCAATGGTGGAGCTACGTGCCGGGAGCCAACTGGCGGCATCCAGACGGACCGTCGAGCACGATCAAGGGTCTCGACAATCATCCAGTCGTGCATATCGCCTTCGAAGATGCGATTGCTTACGCGAAGTGGGCAGGGAAACGATTGCCGACGGAGGCCGAATTCGAGTTCGCCGCGCGTGGTGGACTCGATCGAAACCTCTATCCCTGGGGCAACGAGTTGAAGCCTGCCGGGCAAGTACCAGCGAACATCTGGGAGGGACATTTTCCCGACGCAAACAATCGCGCCGATGGGTATTTCAAGACGTCGCCTGTGAAGGCCTTTCCGGCAAATCCTTACGGACTTCACGACGTCGGTGGCAACGTCTGGCAATGGTGCGCGGACTGGTATCGCCCTGATTACTACAGCACGTTTTCCGATCCACAGGTTGCGGCGAGAAATCCCGCCGGCCCTGACGGCAGTTTCGATCCCGAAGAGCCCGGCGCACAAAAGCGCGTGACTCGCGGTGGATCGTTCCTGTGCAGTGGAGAATACTGCTCGCGCTACCTGGTGGGCAGCCGGGGAAAGGCGGAAATCAGCAGCGGTTCGTCGAATCTTGGCTTTCGTCTCGTCAAGTCAGCGGACTAGACGCCCGCCGCTCACGCCATCTTCGCTCGGCAGCAAACGATGAGCGATGAGGAAGCTGCGAATCGCACTGTAGAAGCGCTCAGCGTCCGCGGTGGTGGCGTCCACATGTCCGCCGCGCACTTCGACGAATGTCTTGTCTCGAGGCGCGGCCTCATACAGCCGGCGTCCTTCCGCAATCGGAATCACCGCATCTTCTGGACTGTGCAGAAAGAGAATGGGGGCACGGACGCGATCGATTTTGCCAATCGAGTCGAAGTGGTTTCGCATTATCAGCCGAATCGGGAAGAACGGATACTGCAGCTGTCCGATGGCGACGACCGACGACGGTGCGCCCTCGAGAATCAACGCAGCGGTTTCTGCTCCTGCCGCGAGATTGACCGCAACGGCCGATCCCAGCGACCACCCGTAAATCACCAATCGCGACGCCGGAATCCGAAGAACATTGCGGACGTAGTCGTAAGCAGCCCGCGCATCAGCCGCGAGTATTGATTCGGTCGGCAGCCCTTCGAGACCGCCGAAGCCCCGATACTCGGGCGCGATCACGTTCAGTCCCAGGTTTCTCAACTCGGCGTAGTGCGCGATGTTCACTCTCGCTGCGATCGTCGCGGCGTTCCCGTGGAGGAAGAGCACCCACGGCGCACCGTCGGACGGCGCGGCACGCATGATCCAGGCGAACTGACGCGCGCCATCACTTCGAGGAATGTCGATTTGTTGGTAAGGGAATGGCGGCCTCGATTCTCCCAGCGTCCGGCCCGCCTGGAAAACGAGATTCGTCTCCTGCGTGACGAGATAGAGGACCGCTCCGCCGTAGCACATTGCCGCGATCAGCAGGAGCGCGACGATGACCCGCAGCGGCCGCGGCCGCCAACGTGGGTACTTTCGCCGTTCCGGTCCGGTGTATTTCTCAGCCCGCCAGTGATGCATTGGCCTCGCGATTATAAAGGCTTGCGATAT
>DASTVZ010000266.1:0-4529 GCA_035758845.1 Vicinamibacterales bacterium | reverse complement strand
GGAAATCGGACGGGTCCGTTCGAGTGAAACCACTTCGGACTTCACGCGCGAGCCTGTGATGTAAGCGAAAGTCACGATTGGCCTGAGGGCCGTCTATTAAGAACGCGACCGAATCTGCCGGGACTCTTACACTTGGCGGGGGCCGTCGGTTTCGAAGGAGGATACGATGGCGGTTCGAAAGGCAAAGTCACCTTCGGCGTCAGCAGCGGTGCGTCGCGGCAAGGCCGAGGCCACTGCGATACTCGCGATCCGCGCGAAAAAGCGGCGGAAGCGCGCCCGTGCCATCGCCGCCCAGCCGGTCCGCCTGCGCGCAAGGGGGGCCGCGCCCGTTCGCAAGGCCATTCCCAGGAAGACGCTGGCGGCAATTGGCCCTGAGGCCACGAGGGTTCTGATCGCCGAAGGAGACTCCTGGTTCGACTATCCGCTGAATGACGTCCTGGAAGAGCTCGAGGACAATCACGGGTTTGACGTGGAATCGGTGGCACATGCCGGCGACAACGTCGAGGACATGGCTTATTCGGGTGGGCAGTTCGAACAGTTCGCGCGCCGGCTCGAGAAGCTGTTGCGCCAGAACCGGATCCCCGACGCCATCCTCATCTCGGGTGGGGGCAACGATCTGGCCGGCGATGAGTTCGCGATGTTGTTGAATCACGCGGCATCCGGACTGCCAACACTCAACGACGATGTGGTGCGCGGCATCATCGACGTGCGTCTGGCCAACGCCTACGTCTTTCTAATCAGTGCGCTGACGGAAATCTCGAAGCAGTACTTGAACCGGCCAATCCGGATTGTGATCCATGGCTACGCGTGTCCAGTGCCCGATGGCCGCGGGGTGCTGGGCGGCTGGGGCATCCTGCCAGGGCCGTGGCTGCGGCCCGGCTTTCACCGGAAGGGACACGGCGATCAGGACACCAACACGACCGTGATGCGCAAACTCATCGACACCTTCAACGCGATGCTGAAGCGGATCAGCAGCACGCAGGGCTTTGCGCACGTGCGCTACCTGGACCTGCGCGGCGAGTTGGCCAGTGACAGCACCTACAAAAAGGACTGGGCCAACGAGATGCATCCGACCGCGCGCGGCTTTGCCGCGGTCGCGGCGCGGTTTGCGTCCGCGATCGCCGGCCTGTAGGAGGCACCCTGGCCATCAAGATCTCGCGCCGAGCTCGGCGAGGTTTCTCCGCATTCAGCCTCGCCGGTCGGCGCGTTCTGCCGAACATCGGTTTCAAGAAGGAATCCGCGTCCGGAACTCAGTTCTGCGGCTTCACTCCGGTCTTGACCCACTGGACAAGTTCCGGGAATGCCGTCGTTTCGGCGCCAGGAAATCCACAATGGCCGAAACCATCGACCGTGCGCTGCAGAAGAAAGGCTGATGCACCGGCGTCGGCCACTCTGCCGGCATAGATCGTCTCGTGAAAATTCGGGTTGAGCGGGTCGCGCACCTTGTGGAGCGTGAGGACAGGGACGTGAAGATCGCCGGTGGGCGTGTAGTAGTGCTCGATGTAGTTCACGGCAGATGGTTCCTGGACATAACGGGCAACCCCGTCGTTCATGGCGGCATCGTTGTCCGACCCCGTGTACACCGTTAGCGTGTTGTCATATGGCATGTGGCCGTGAGTGACCTCCAGAAGGTCATGTGCCTGCTTCACAGTGAACCCGACCGTGATCAATCCCGCTGTGATGATCTCTGATGGAGTGATTGCTTGCAGGTTTGCCGCACGAGCAAACTGTGGCGTCGGTTTGCCGGGGGACGAAAAACCATCTACCAAGGCCTTGAGAACCGCTTCATAGAGCGGGTGCCCCGGTAAGAAGACGGGGTCGGGGGAAAGGTCGAATGGGCCGAAGGGAATGACCCCCGGGAAGAAGTAATCGAAGAGGACCCGGGCATCTGCGAGGTACGCGAGTTCCGTTGCGCCGCCGGCGAGCAAACCACACCCAGCCAGTACCCCATCGTATTGTCCTGGGTAGGATTCAGCGAGCATGACCGCAATCAAACTGCCAAGCGAGCGACCTACCAGGTACACACGTGTTGGTTGTCCGATCGTTGCGACAAAGATCCCCCGTAGCTGGTGAGTCCGCTGCATCCCGTCCTTGACCGCGCCGTATCCGTTGACCGATCGGCTCGTATAGATGAGCGCAAATCCCTGGCTGGTAAACGTGTCACGCAGCACGCCGGGGTTGGGCGGAGCGATTGGATCGTTCGGATCCCCGATCCCTTGAGCGAAGACCACCAGCTCTCCGTTCCACGGGGTTGTCGGCATCGCGATTTCGTACGAAGCTCCTGGCCCGATTTCACCGCTGATTAGCGTGTAAGACGGCGTTTGCGCGGCCGACGATCTGGCCAGGAAAACCGCGAAGGCCGTGACGATAGTTGTGCGTATGATGATCTGCATCACTACCTCCTTCGGCGATGGTGCTCGCGTTGGCGGGACTATTGCAATGGACGCCGCCGCACCGTTTTCTCGACGTCATCTTGACGCGCAAGTCTCTCAGCGGACGGTGTTTCGCAGGTGACGGAGGTCCGGCAGCCCGTCGTCTCAACGTCCGGACGCGATCCTCGGAGTAACTGCGATGGCCCTCGTCCGATTCGATTGCTATGAAGTCGACGTCGCGGCGGGCCAGCTGCGAAAGCATGGACGACGCGTCCGATTGCGTGACCAGCCCTGGCAGGTTCTGGCGATGCTGTTGGAGCATCCGGGAGAGGTCGTGGCGCGCGAGGACCTTCAGCGCAGGCTCTGGCCGCACGATGTCATTGTCGATTTCGAAAACAACCTGAACACAGCGATCGGCAGGCTGCGTGAAGCGCTCGGGGATTCCGCGGATCGTCCACGCTTCATCGAGACGCTGCCTCGCCGCGGGTATCGTTTTGTCGGCACGGTGTGCCAGTCAACCGATGCGGTTCCACACGCGCGATTACTAGTGCTGCCGCTCGTGACGACCAGTGCGGACCCAGCCCAGGATTGCTTCTGCGACGCCATAACCGCCGAAATCATCGCCGAGCTCTCAGCGCTTGCGCCGTCGCAGCTCGCTGTCATCGCCCGCACGACCGCGATGCACTACAAAGGCACTCACAAGAATATCGCGAGGCTCGCCCGCAATCTGAGGCTCGACTACGTCGTCGAAGGATCTGTGCGGCGCACGGGTGATTGCGTCACCCTGCTCGTCCAGCTCGTTCGCGCCGCCGACGAGACGCACGTGTTTGCCAGACGCTTTCAGGGACCGGTGAGCGAAATCTTCGCACTCGAACGAGCCGTTGTGGATGCGATTGGTGACCAGCTCGGCGTCGCCGTGGGAGATCAGTCAGGCAAGCATGGAGCGGCCGGACGCCGGCTCCATAAGAAACCGACGCACGATTTGGTGGCGTACAACTCGTACATCCAGGGGCGCTCTCACCTCGATCGAGGCGAATCGCCAGAGAGCTGGAACAAGGCGCGTGCGTTTCTCGAGGCGGCCATCGCACGCGACCCGCAATTCGCGCTGGCTTACGATGGCCTTGCCGAGCTGTGGTGGACGGCCGGGTTTTTTGGGTTCATATCACCGCGAGAGGCCCTCTCCATCGGCATCGTGCACGCCCTGCGCGCCGTGGAAATCGACAATGACCTGGCGGAGGCGCACGCGCTGCTTGCGCAGTATGTGAAGCAGCTTGCGTACGATTGGGCCGCCGTCGAACGGGAGATGACGCTCGCGCTGCAATTGAATCCGAACTCACCAATCGTCCGGATGCGGTACGCGACGACGCGCTTGATGCCGTTTGGCCGGCTGGACGAAGCTGTATTGGAACTGGAACGCTCGATCGAACTGGATCCGCTCGCGATGTTCCCTCGTTTGTGGCTTGCGGTGATGCTCGGACTCAGCCGCCAATACGACCGTGCCATCAATCAGGGCCGGCTGGTGCTCGAAATTGCGCCGGGGCATTTTCTCGGCCACTTCACGATCGGAACGGTCTATTACGAAGCGGGAATGTATAGCGAGGCTATCGAGGCGCTGCGACAGGCTGCCGACCTGGCCGGGGGCGCGCCTCTCATGCTGGGGTGGCTCGGGCTCGCGTTGGCCGACAGTGGCGATCGCGACGGCGCGCGCGCGATCGTCGCACAGCTCTGCGCGATGCCGCCAACGGTCTACGTGCCGCCAACGAGCTTCGCATGGATTCACCTCGGCCTAGACGAAATCGATGAATTTTTTACGCGGATGAACCAGGCAATCGACGAACGCGATCATTTGATCATGGCGATCAAAACGTATCCGTTCCTCGAGCGCATCCGTCGCGACCCGCGCTATTCTGGCTTGCTTCGAAGGATGAACCTTGGGTGCGATCTGCTCCCACCCGGCACGTCGCGACTACCGCAGGAAACGGAGTGATTCATGACTCGACGACGAGCGAGTCGCTGTGCCGAACGTACATACACCTCAGCCGTGGCAAAATAACGATGGTGCATGCTTTGTGAGGCTGATGGTCGTCACATCGTCGCATCGACCTGGTCCATGAGTCGCTGGTCTTCCAGTGCGCGTTCGAGGCTCATCTCCGGTTG
>DASTVZ010000203.1:0-3126 GCA_035758845.1 Vicinamibacterales bacterium | reverse complement strand
CCACCGCGCTCGTGCTGTTGATGACGCCGGCGCTCGCGTTCTTCTACGGCGGCCTCGTGCGATCGAAAAACGCGCTCAACACGATGATGATGAGTTTCGTGGCGCTCGGATTCGTCGGTGTGTTCTGGGCGATCATCGGCTACTCGATCGCGTTCTCGACCGGCGGCGCGTGGGTCGGCGATCTGTCAAACGCGTTTCTCCGCGGCGTTGGACTCGAACCCAAGGGAACGATCCCGCACGTTCTGTTCATGGCCTATCAAGGCACGTTCTGTATCATCACGGCGGCATTGATTTCTGGATCGATTGTCGAGCGGATGCGTTTCTCGGTCTACTTGTTGTTCATCACTCTGTGGGCGATTCTCGTCTACAGCCCGATTGCGCACTGGGTGTGGGGCGGCGGCTGGCTGGCGACGTGGGGCGCGCTCGATTTCGCCGGCGGGACGGTCGTGCACGTGAACGCCGCAATCGCCGCGTTCGTCGCCGCGGTTGTCGTCGGCAAGCGGCTGGAGTATCCGTCGTCATCACTGCTTCCGCACAGCGTGCCGTTGACGCTGCTTGGTGCTGGACTCCTCTGGTTCGGGTGGTTCGGATTCAATGCGGGAAGCGCGCTCGCGGCAAGTCCGATCGCGGGACTGGCGTTCGTGACGACGATGCTTGCACCTGCCGCGACGCTTCTCGTCTGGACGTTTCTCGATGCCGCGAGATCGCGCAAGCCGACGGCGGTCGGCGCCGCCACCGCCATCGTCGTGGGATTAGTTGCCGTCACGCCGGCGGCCGGTTTCATCAGCCCGATGAGTGCGGTTGCGCTCGGCGCAATCGCGGCGGTTCCGAGCTATCTGGCATTGATGATTCGCGTGAAGACATCGCTCGACGACTCACTAGACGTCGTCGCCGCCCACGGTGTGGGTGGAACGGTCGGTGCGCTGCTGACCGGAATCTTCGCCTCCAAGGCGTGGAACGGGGTCCAGGACGGGGTGCTGTTTGGCAATCCCAAACAACTCCTGATTCAGGCGACAGCTGTCGGCGCCGTCATCGTCTACAGCGGTGTCGTCAGCTTCGTCATTCTCAAGGTGATCAGCCTGGTGACGCCGTTGCGCGCCACCTCGCAGGACGAGACGCAGGGTCTCGATATCAGCCTGCATGGTGAAGAAGCTTATCTGCATGACTGAAATTGCTGAATGCTGATTGCTGATTTCTGATTTGAAGCTGCTGATTGCCACGCACGGCAATCAGCAGCCGATGTAAGAGCCTTACCCCGCTGTATCCGCCGAAGTCCCTGCCGCGCTGTCTTTCAAGCATTCACCGTCAATTAGTCCAGTCGTTTTGTCCGGATGAGCTGGCGGAGTCTTAATTCATGCAATTTCGGGCAGGAACCCGTGCGCCGAGTCGTGCCCCGGTGCACAATGGAAGGCCCACTATGCAAAGGACCCTTGTTGTGGACGACTCGCCGACGATTCGCCGCATGGTGATGGCTTCGCTGAAGGATGTCTGTCCAGGGGGCTTTGCCGAGGCCGGCAGCGGTCTCGAGGCGCTCGAGCAACTGGCATTGGCGCCGTTCGCACTCATGATTCTCGACCTCAACATGCCGGACATGCACGGGCTGGAGGTGCTCAAGTTCGTCCGGAGCCATCAGAAGTATCGCGACCTTCCGGTCGTCGTGCTGACGACACGAAGCGACGCCGCCAGTCGCGGGGAAGTGGTGAAGGAGGGTGCGTCGCTGTACCTGACCAAGCCGTTCGCACCTCTTGCGCTTGCGGAGCAAGTCAGGTCGCTTCTGAACGGCAGCGCTCGCCCGACCGACGATATCGGCAGGAATCCTCATGGCTAGCGGAGACGACGAGTTCATCGCCGGCTTCATGGACGACTACTTCGAGGAGTGCGACGAGCACCTCGCGACGGTGCGGCAGAACCTCCTGTCTCTCGAGGGCGTCACCGGCGTTCAGCCGATCGCGCCGTCGATCCTCGAGGAGATGTTCCGAAGCTTTCACTCGATGAAAGGCATTTCCGGGATGGTGGAACTGCGCGATGCCGAAATGCTCGCGCACGAGATGGAGAGTTACCTCCGCGCGCTCCGGCAGCAGGAAGCGATCCTGACGCCGGCGGGTGTCGATGCGCTCGTCGCCGGCGTCGACGCGCTCGAGCGGGTGATTGTTGCTCGCCGCGAGAAACACCCTGGTCCGCCAATTGACGATGCAAAGGCGCGGATCGCGGCTGTGATCCCACACGGATTGCCCGCCGCTGCCGTGTCCGGGACGCTTGCCGAATCGAGTCGGGAGGTGACGCCTGACTGGATCGTGACCTTTGTCCCCTCAAGCGAACTGAGCGAGCGCGGGCTGAACGTCGATACGGTGCGCGCACGGCTCCGGCAGCACGGCACGATCCTCCAGGCTGTCCCGAAGATTCTGGCGACCGGCGTGGCATTCGAATTCGCCTTTGCCGGGGACCTCGATGAGGGGACGCGTGAAGCCTGGACTTCGGACGGCATCACGGTGGCACGCGCCAGCGCGCCACTGCCAGCAGTGGAGACGTCGGTCGATCTGCTGGACGCCACTGGGGATCCGAAAGGCAGCGGGCTCTCGCCAGCGGTCGCGTCCGCTTCGCACTATGTCCGGGTCGATCTCGCCAGGCTCGATGACCTGATGCGGATGATTGGGGACCTCGTGATCAGCCGCGCGAGGATGGCGGACACCTTGGCGCGCGTCGAGCGCCGCGTTCCCGCCATCGAATGGCGCGAAGTGCACGAAAACAGCGCGGCGATCGAGCGGCAGCTGCGGGACCTGCGGGAAGGCGTCGTCCGGATTCGACTGGTGCCGGTCGGTGAGATCTTCCGGCGGATGCCATTCGTGGTGCGGGACCTCGCGAAGCAGTCAGGCGCCAAAGTGCGACTGATCCTGGAGGGCCAGGAAACCGAAATCGACAAATACCTCATCGAACGGATGATGGATCCGATTCTTCACATCGTCAGGAACTCGGTCAGCCACGCCTTCGAGAACCCCTCCGAGCGCCAGGCGGCTGGAAAGCCGGAGGAAGGAACGCTTCGTCTTTCCGCGTCCACCGCCGGCGAATCGGTCGTCATCGAGATCGCCGACGATGGGCGGGGCGTCGATGTCGAGGCGGTAGCGCGTC
>DASTVZ010000126.1:0-26126 GCA_035758845.1 Vicinamibacterales bacterium | reverse complement strand
TTCCCGCGCTCGAGCGAGGCGGCTACCGTTGGCGTGCACAGGTCGCCATCGGCGACCGACTTGGTTGCGGTCGTCACTTCATCGATGTAATTGCGGAGAAGGACGCACGTGAAGTCCTCATCTCCGTGAAATGGCAGCAGGTGGCAGGAACCGCGGAGCAAAAGGTTCCATTTGAGGTTATCTGCCTGCTCGATGCCATCGAGCGCGGCCCCTACCAGAAGGCGTATGTCGTCCTGGGCGGCGAGGGCTGGAAGCTCCGCGCCTTTTACGTCGCGGGTGGGTTGAAGCGATTCCTCGCGATGGCGGATCGAGTCGAGATCGTCACGCTGGAAACGTTCATCGCGCGGGCTAACGACAGCAGGTTGTAGGAATGGCGGCGAACGAGCTCAAAAACCAGAAAGATGCGTTTGAGTTTTTTTCGCGAGCACTTCCGCAAGGACAAGTTCTTCACGTCTTCGGATCTCTTGAAGCACGTGCCTGGATGGACGTGGACGTCAGCGTCAACTTATTGGTCGAAGCAGTTCGAACCATTTCTTACCCGCGTTCCTCCTATCGTTCGCGGAAAGAATACACAGAGCACTCAACAGTGGCGTGTGACCGATGTGTTCCTGATCGTCGGCACGTGGGCGAAGTTCCGCCGTCACGTTAGCCAAAAGCGGCGTCTGACGTTCGAATATACCCACACGGCGTACAAGACGGTCCTGATCTTCGAGTTTTTCCTACCACTCACAAATGAGACCGTTCTGCGGAATGCACTCGACGCTCTGTTTTATCGGGACGCGTTGCAAAAGAAACTACTTGCGCTCGGCTTGGCGGCACTGAAGTCGCAGTTCGAGCAGAAGTCAGAGGAGAGCGACAACGCGTACTTGGATCGACTCATCGGATGGCTCGGGAAGCATTTCCGCGGATATTCGATAGGTCATGTAAGCGGTCGATTCCGCGCAGAAGACGAACCGCGGACGATGCAGGATGCAGCCGGCACACAGGAGCGCGGCGGCCGCTATCTCATTGACGAGACCACTGCCGTGACACGTTTCATCTTCCCGTGTGAGAACCGTACGGAAGCGCTCACGGTGAGTTGGTTCTTTCACCGGCTGTTTGTCGAGAGCGTCAGCCAGGTTGCGGGCGAAGCAGAGATCTGGATGATCGAGTCGGGGATTGGCGATCCTCAGCTTCACATCTGGCGCGGCGAGAGAGAAGACGACTGAGAGCGTCGGCGGCATTTTTCGGCCACTAGCGCATCCGAATCGACTAACACTGACCGCGATCCGACCACGCCGGAAACCCCTTACCAACCGACTGAATGCGTCTGGATGACCAGCGGCGATGGGATAATCTTTTACAGGCCATGCTTCATATACCAGTGCTTCGATGGGGGCAGCCCTACACCAGCATGGACGTGGACGACGTTGTCCACTTCCAGACCGGGGAGCCGATTGCAAAAGTGAGCCGTGCGAATGGCGGCATGATTCAGCGCGATATGCGCCGCGCTCAGCGCGCGCGCGATGTCCTGCGGGAAATCCCCATCGACGATCTCATCGCCCGCGTCGGCAAGGCCGGCGAGTTATATGCGACCGCCGAACTCCCCATGGGCGACGGCACCCAGACGCCTGATGCATTCGTGCATGCCCAGTCGGCGAGCACCGGCCTGCCCGAGCGCCTGTGCCGGGCGAACATGAAGAAAAACATGTTCGTCTTGACTGAAATGCGCCGCATCTTGACGTCGCTCACACGCGGGCTCGATCTCGAAGTACTGACGCGCGGATTCGGAGAGGAACGCGGCGTGCCGATCAGCTATCAAGCCCAGAGTCCGGTCCTGGGACTGGTGCTGCCATCGAACTCGCCGGGCGTGCACACGTTGTGGCTGCCGATCATTCCTCTGCAGATCGGACTCGTGCTCAAGCCGGGCCCTCAGGAACCATGGACGCCGTTTCGCATGGCCGAGGCGTTTTTTCAGGCCGGCGTGCCGCGCGAAGCGATCTCCGTCTATCCGGGTGAAGCGGACGTCGGTGCCGCAGTGCTGGCGAGCTGCGAGCGGAGCCTCGTGTTCGGTGGCCAGCCAACCGTGGATCGTTACCGCGGCAATCCGAAAGTGCAGGCACACGGGCCCGGCTTCTCGAAGATTCTGCTCGCCGACGATGTCGTCGACGATTGGCAGTCGTATCTCGATGTGATGGTCGACAGCATCTTCGCCAACAGTGGACGCGGCTGCATCAACTGCTCGGGTATCTGGGCGAGCAGGCACACACGGGAGATCGCAGAGGCGATCGCCAAGCGATTGGCCGATGTCCGCCCGCTGCCGGCCGATCACCCGGAGGCAACACTTGCGGCCTTCACGGTTCCAGGTGTCGCGTCGGCGATCTCTCAAGCCATCGACACCGACCTGCAGGCTGCTGGTGTAACCGATGTGAGCGCGGCGTATCGTAACGGCTCACGAGTCATTAAAGACGGCCGAGCGGAATTCCTGCTTCCCACGATCGTGCACAGCACCTCGGCGGACGCCGCCATCGTTCACAAGGAATACATGTTCCCGTTTGCCACGGTTGTCGAATGTCCGCAGGATCGGATGATCGATGCGATCGGTCCGACGCTCGTGTGCAGCGCGATCACCAACGATCGGCAGTTCCGCAAGCGACTCGTGGATGCCGTGAACATCGATCGCCTGAACCTCGGTCCTGTCCCGACCATTCAGCTCAACTGGCTTCAGCCGCACGAAGGCAACATCGTCGACTTTCTGTATCGCGCCCGTGCGTTCCAGACGGCCTAGCCACGCGTTCGGCTATGCCAAGGGTACGGCGAGGCAAGACGGCGCGAAAGAAGACGCGAGCGAGCGCAGCGACGCGAGCGTGGCGGGGAGTCCGAGCGGCTAAGCCCCTCGGAGGTGATTGATGAGGATCTTGTCATTCACCGGCGGCGCCGGGACGATGTATTGCGGCAGCTGCCTGCGGGACAATGCGCTGGCCGCCGAGCTGTTGGCGAGAGGACACGATGTGCTGCTGACGCCCGTCTACACCCCGACGCGAACGGATGAACGAAACGTGAGCGGTCGGCAGGTTTTCTTCGGCGGCATCAGCGTGTATCTCGAACAACACGCGCCGGTGTTCCGGTATACGCCGAAATTTCTGGATCAACTGTGGGATTCGAAGTGGGCCCTCACTCTGGCGACGAAACGTCAAATCAGCGTCGATCCGAAGAGCCTCGGCGAGTTGACCGTCTCGATGCTGCGCGGCGAGCAGGGTTTTCAGAAGAAAGAGATCGACAAACTGCTGGATTGGCTGCGAGGAGAACCGCGTTTTGACGTCGTCAACCTTCCCTACGCCTTGTTACTTGGCCTGGCAGCGCCGTTGAAACGGGCGCTGAAGGTGCCGATCTGCTGCACGTTGCAAGGGGAGGATTTGTTCCTCGATGGACTTGGGGAACCGTATCGATCGCAGTCGCTCGATCTCATTCGAGCGGCCGCGGCTTCTGTCGATGCGTTCCTGCCGGTGAGCCGGTATTACGCTGATTACATGCCCAGGTATCTTGGCCTGCCCCCGCCGAAGATGCACGTAGCTCCGCTCGGAATCAATCTCGACGGCTACACGCCGGCCGATCGCGATCGTTCGGGCCCGTTTATCGTAGGTTTCTTCGCGCGTATTGCGCCGGAGAAGGGCCTGCATGTTCTGTGTGATGCGTATCAACGATTCCGCGCGAAAAGTCGAGGAACACACGCCCGTCTTCTTGTCGCTGGATACCTTGCGCCGGAGCATTCCGCTTATCTCGCCGACCTGACGCGGCGGATGATCGACGCGGGACTTGGGTCGGAGTTCGAGTATCGCGGCGAGCTGGACCGCACTGGCAAAATTGCGTTTCTCCGGAGCCTCGATGTGATGTCGGTCCCGGCAACCTATGCCGAACCGAAGGGGATCTTTCTTCTCGAGGCGATGGCGGTCGGTGTTCCCGTCGTGCAACCTCGCCGTGGCGCGTTTCCAGAGATTCTCGAGAAGACCGGTGGCGGCATCATGGTCGATGCAGACGATCCCGACGCGCTCGCGCAGGGGTTTCGGCAACTGCAGAACGATCCGGCGCTGGCTTCAGCGCTTGGCGCAGCAGGAGCGGCTGGCGTCCGTGCGCATTACACTGTCGGCCACATGGCAGAGAGGGTCGAGCAGATCTATGCCGGAGTGATTCGCCGGCCGCACGCGTCGCCGGCTGCATAGCGACGTCCTTCGGAGCGAACGAAAACGACCGGCCCATGCTCATCGCGAAGGACATCACAAAGTCGTATCCGACGCCCCGGGGCGCGCTCTCAATCCTCAACGGCATTTCGCTGACGATGAACCGCGGCGACGCGGTCGCAATTACAGGCCCTTCCGGCAGCGGCAAGAGCACATTGCTCTATGTCCTCGGCGGGCTCGAACCTCCATCGTCGGGAACCATCACGCTGGACGGTTCGAATCCGTACGAACTCGGAGAGCGGGCGCAGGCCGCGTTTCGTAATCAGCACATCGGCTTTGTCTTTCAAGATCACTCCCTGCTGCCGCAGTGCTCCGTGCTCGAGAACGTGCTGGTCCCAACTCTCGCGGCTGTAACGCGCGACGGCACTGGCACGACCGATGAACATCGTGCCCGGGAGTTACTCACGCAGGTGGGACTCGGCGATCGGCTGGATCATCGTCCGGCTGAACTGTCTGGGGGCGAGAAACAGCGCACGGCTGTTGCCCGCGCCCTGATTCTGAATCCGACGCTCCTGTTGTGTGACGAGCCGACTGGAAACCTCGATCGTTCGTCCGCGAATGGGGTCGCCGACCTGCTGCTCGATCTGCATGCGGCGCGGAAGACGATCCTGATTACGGTCACGCACAGCGCTGCGCTTGCCGAGCGATTTGCCAAGAGATATGAAATGGATGCGGGGACGCTTGTGAATCGCTAATCACTAATCACTGATCGCGAATCGCTAATCCTTGAATCCTTGAATCCTTGAATCCTTGGATCGTTGCATTGCGACAGCGAGTAGCGAACAGCCAGAAGCGGATCCCGGATCCCCGGACAACGGATCCCGATACGAACGCAGTAACTCAATGACGTCAACGCAATTGATTTGGCGAAGCGCCACGCATCACTGGCGCACCAACCTGGCGGTGGTCGCCGGCGTAGCGACCGCGGTGTCCGTTCTCTCGGGTGCGCTTCTGGTCGGCACCTCCGTGCGCGGGAGTTTACGCGACCTGGCGATGTCGCGGCTCGGGCGGACCGAGCTCGTGATCTCTTCGACAGACTTCTTCCGCGACGCGCTGGCGACGGAAATCCAGCAATCAACACCGGGTACCAAGACGGCGGCGATGGTCGTTGCGACCGGGTTTGTCACGCACGAGGCGTCGGGCCACCGCGCATCGGGGGTAGTGGTCTACGGCGTCGACGAACGGTTCTGGGCGTTTCACGGGACCAAGAACAATTCAGGCGTTCTGCTGTCCCCCGCGTTGGTGTCAGAAATCGGAGCGACGGCCGGGGACGCGATTCTGCTGCGTCTACAAAAACCTGCAGCGATTCCCATCGAGTCGTTGTTCGGCCGGAAAGACGATGTCGCGCGGACGGTGAGGCTGACCCTTGACTCCGTCCTCCCGGCAGACGAACTTGGCGAGTTCTCGCTGCACCCGCGCCAGTCTGAAGTGCGCGCGATCTTTCTGCCGCTCGGACGCGTGCAGCGCGATCTTGGTATTGCCGGCCGCGCCAACACCATCCTCGCCTCGGGCTCGGACGCGAATACTGTTGCGACGGCCATGCGTGGCACGGTGACGCTGGACGATCTCGGCGCCGACGTGGCTGTCAGCGGCAGCCCACAGAACCTGATCGTCGAAAGCCGTAACGGCATCATGAGCGGACCGCTCGAAGCGGCTGCGGTTCAAGCGGGAACGAGTTTGGGATGGCCCGCAATCCCGGTGTTCACCTATCTCGCGAACACTATTCGCAAGGGGGATCGAGCGATTCCCTATTCATTGATTGCTGCGACCGATCTCGATCTTGTTTCTCGCCCGGGAACATCGTCGCCGACAGCGGCGGCCGGCGACTCAATCGTCCTGAATGATTGGGCGGCGCGGGAGCTCAATGCGTCGCCGGGCGATACGATTGCCGTCGACTATTTCCTCTGGGATACGGCAACGGGGCTAACAACTCACTCTGCCGAATTCGTGCTGACGCAGACGGTCCCGATCGTCGGGCCCGCCGCCGACCGGCGCCTTGCACCGGAGTACCCCGGGATCACGGCGGCGACGAGTCTCGGCGATTGGGATCCGCCGTTTCCAGTCGACTTCTCGCGGGTGAGATCTCAGGACGAGGCGTACTGGAAGCAGCATCGAACCACGCCGAAGGCGTTCATCGACATCACACGCGGACGAAAATTGTGGACGACACGATTTGGCGCGTCGACTTCGGTACGGTTCGCATTACCTGCAGGCACCGACGCTGCGGAGGCGGAGAGTCGTCTTCGTGCAGCACTCCGGCCGCTGCTGCCGCCGCAGGCTGCTGGCATCAGCGTTCGAGACGTTCGTCAGGACATGCGGACGGCATCCGGCGGCGCCACGGATTTCGGTGAATACTTCACGTATTTCAGCTTCTTCCTCGTTGCCTCGGCGCTTCTCCTCGCCCTCTTGTTCTTCCGCCTCGGCGTTGAGCAGCGTCTCCATCAAATCGGAATACTTCGCGCTGCCGGGTTCACGATTTCGCGGCTCAGGAGACTCCTCGTCGCCGAGGCTTTGGTGCTGGCAGTCGCGGGCAGTGGAATCGGGGTCATCGGGGCGGTGGCTTACGGAAGCCTCATGATGCTGGGGTTGCGCACCTGGTGGGTGGGTGCGGTGGGAACAACGAGGTTGTCGTTGCATGTGTCGTGGGTATCGCTCGTGGTTGGTGCGGCTGCGGGTGTGGCGATGGCGATCGCGTGCGTCGGTCTGTCGCTCCGTTCGGTTGCGCGGCTCAGCCCGCGAGCGCTGTTGAACGCGCAGACGATCGACGGCGAGCGAGGTGTCGCGCGCCGATCCCGGGGGACTGAGATCGTGAAATGGCTACTCGCCGCGGCAGGTGCGGCGATGATCATCGCCGCGTTTACGAATCCAAGTCTGCGTACGGCGATGTTCTTTGGCGCAAGCGCGGCGATGCTTGGCGCGTCACTGTGCCACATCTCCTCGTCGCTTCGAGCACGGCATTCGGCGCCGCTTGCCGGCCGCGGAGCCTGGGCGATATGGCGTCTCGGTTTTCGCAGCGCCGCGTTCCGGCCGTCGCGCAGCGTGATGTCGATTGCGCTGATTGCGTCGGCCGCGTTCATCATTGTTGCCGTCGACGCATTCCGTCGTGGCGAGAGTTTCGCCACCGATGTTCATTCGGGCACCGGTGGCTTTGCCCTGCTCGCGCAATCTGAAGTGCCGATTGTCGCAAACCCGAATGACGAAGCGGGAAGGGAAGCGCTCGTTGTCAACGCGCCGGACTTCAGGCGTGTGAAGTTCAGACGATTCCGCCTGCGGCCGGGAGAGGATGCGAGTTGCCTGAATCTGTATCGGCCGACGGCACCGACGGTCATTGCTCCCGAGACGGGGTTCATTGAAGCGGGGCGTTTTTCCTTTGCCCGGTCGCTTGCCGAGACCGATGCCGAGCGGGCGAATCCGTGGTTGTTGCTACGCCGCCCGGCGAGCGGCGGGATTCCGGTCATCGCCGATGCGACTTCTCTCGAGTACGTCCTTCACGCCGGCGTCGGCGACACATTCTCGATGGACACAGGAGCGGCAGAGCCGACCGTGTTCAGGTTCGTCGCCGCGATCCGCGACAGCGTTCTGCAGGGACAGCTCATTATGTCGGAAGAGAACTTTACGAGGCTGTTTCCATCCCAGCAGGGATACCGCTTTTTCCTGGTGGAGGATCCAGCCGTGCATTCAGTCGAACAGGCCGACGCCCTCGCCGGAGTGCTCGAACGCGATCTCGCGCCGTTCGGGTTCGATGCGGTGAGTACCGCGGAGCGCCTGACGGCGTTTCACCGGGTCGAAAACACGTACTTGTCGACGTTCCAGGCACTCGGTGGACTCGGGTTGCTGCTTGGTGCGATTGGCCTCTCAGCAATCATGTTCCGTAACGTGCTGGAGCGCCGCCGTGAGCTGGCGCTGCTCGGCGCGGTTGGTTTCGACGCGCGGCGGATCTCGACGATGATCGCGGCGGAGGCGTCACTCCTGGTTGGCGCCGGCGTTGTCACGGGAGCCGTGTGTGCGGCGATCGCCGTCGCGCCAGCATGGTTCGGTCACGAGGGCCGCGGTCCTGGGATTGGCGTGCTGCTCCTGCTTGCCGCGGTGATCGGTGCTGGCCTGCTTTCATCGATCGTCGCAGTACGCGCCGCGCTTCGGGGGCGAATGCTCGACGCCCTCAGCGCCGAGTAATTTGCATCGCATTCGCCAGCCTAATTGCTGAAATAGAAGGTGTCGCCGTACAGCCAGCATGCAGGTGACGGCTCGTGGAGTCGGCCGCCTTGTCTCAGCCCGTCGAGCCAGCGCTCGTGCGGGTGAGTCACGCCGGCGTTTATGAAGATTGCGTCGAACGATTCACGAGAGACGTCCGTTCCGTTGCCGTGCCGAACCTCTACCCACGGGATGTCCCGCAGATTCCTGCGTGCGGTTTCGGCGAGTGATTCATCGATGTCGATGGCGACGACTGATCCTTAATTGCCGACCGTATGGGCGATGAGCGCTGAGTAATAGCCTATTCCGCAGCCGACATGCAGCGCGCGCGCCCGGCGACCAGCGCCAGCGAGTCGATGCACATGCCGACAAGGTTGGGTGCGCCGTTGAACAGTTGTCGATCCGGATCGATGGCAATGGCGACGTTGTGGTAGACGTGATGCGGGTCGGCGTCTGGTGTCTGTCGCGGCCCGCCACTGAAGTCGATTTCCGAACGGATCAGCCATGGTCCCGCTGGAAGAAACTTTTCCCGGGGAACCTGTGCCAGAGCCTCGATTAAGACTCGGCGTGCGGAGGTTCGCAGCGACTTTGATTTCCTCAGCGTAGAAACGGCGTTGTTGGTGGAGATCCATGAAACTCACGCTTGCCGGGATCCGGGATCCGGGATCCGGGATCCGGGATCCGGGATCGGAGCTGGAAGATCGGGTCCCGGATCACGGAAAACGGATCCCGATCGCCGGCGACGTTTTGGTATCCTGCCAGATGATGACTCGCATCCTGATCTCGCTCTCGATCGCTGCGCTGTCACTCGTCTCGCTGAAGGCGGACAACTGGCCTCAGTGGCGAGGCCCGCTCCTGAACGGCGTCAGCAGTGAAACCAATCTACCTCTGAAGTGGACCGCGGACTCGAACATCGCGTGGAAGCTGCCGCTCCCCGAGTGGAGCGGAGCGACACCGATCGTCTGGAACGATTACATCTTCCTGAACGTGGCGCAAGGCGACTCGTTGTCGTTGTGGTGCGTCGATCGTCGCGGACCGACGGTTTTGTGGAAGGCGCCGCTCGGCGGCGGCAATCACCGGGAACAGAAACAGAACATGTCGTCCCCCTCTCCGGTCACCGATGGTTCGCACGTTTACGTCATGACCGGGACGGGGATTCTCAAAGGCTTCGATTTCAAAGGCCAGGAGCTGTGGGCGCGCGACATCCAACGCGAGTACGGGCGCTTCGGACTGAATTGGGGGTACGGGTCGTCGCCGCTTCTCCACGAAAATGCGCTCTACGTGCAGGTGCTGCACGGCATGAAAACCGACGATCCCTCGTACGTGATGCGCATCGACAAGACCACCGGCCGCACGCTTTGGAAGGTCGATCGGCCGACAACGGCCGTCCAGGAGTCGCCCGACGCCTACACGACGCCGGCGGTCGTGCGCACGGGATCCGACACGGAGATCGTGATCAGCGGCGGCGACGTCGTCACCGGCCACGATCCGGCAACCGGCAAGGAGTTGTGGCGGCTGAACGGATTGAATCCGACCAACCACGGCGCCTACCGCATCGTCGCCTCACCGGTTGTGACGGGCGGCATGATCCTCGCACCGTCACGGCAGAATCCATTGATCGCGCTGCGTCCTGGCGGGCGCGGCGATGTCACGCAGTCACACAAAGTATGGAGTTTCTCGCGCGGCCCCGATGTGCCGACGCCGGTCAGCGATGGCACGCACGTCTTCGTTGTTACTGATAACGGCGTCGCCTATGCGCTCGATGCGAAGACGGGGGCCACCGTGTGGGGGCCGAGCCGGCTGAAGTCCGGGACCTACAGTTCGTCACCCGTGCTCGCGGATGGCCGCATCTACGCGACCGACGAAGAGGGAACGACGTCGGTGTTCAAGGCCGGTGCGACGTTCGAAATGCTTGCCGAGAATCCGCTGAACGACTACACGCTCAGTTCGCCAGCGGTGTCGCAGGGGCAGATTTTCATCCGCACCGCGAAGCACCTGTTTGCTATTGGAACTCGCCGTTAGCTATTGCGGGCGAATCGAGATCCCGCGCATGATCCCGGCGAAATCCTCACCGGCGCGGCGAATGGTTTGTTTGGTGCTGTCCTTTGTCGCACCGCGAGGAACGAACACGTCGCAGATGACGCTCAGTTGCTGCCAACTGTCGGTCGTCGTGAACTGCCAGAATTGCATGCTCTCGAACGGCGCCGCAAAGGCGCCCGCGGCCTCGGGACTCTTGCCTTCGGATCTTTTGGCCGGAGGTCATCAGGCCACTCGACCTTTGGTTTCTGGTATCCCCGAAGTGAAAAGGAATCTCCACGACGACCCGCATGCGAACGGGCACGCCGTCCTTCAGCGCAGGTTTAAACAACCTCTGCCGCACGGTCCTAACGGCCTCCGCGTCCAAGCCGCCCGGGTCGATCGAGTGACGGATTGCGCACGGTGCGAATTGTCCCGTCAATCTCGACAATGCAGTCCATGCGCACCAACCCTTGAATGCGCGCTCGCATGGCCTCATCGTTGTAGTTCGGCGGTGTTTCTCGGACGAGCACCGGCATCGTGACTCCTTCGGTGCCGTCTTCGTACAAGTCGGGAGCATGCCACTCGTCGGTATGCTGAAGGGTATTTGCCGGATTGGACTGTTGCGATGTGCGGATGTCGACTGGTCGCGCGGACACGGACCCGCCGAGCATTGCGACCAGCGCCAACACCGTAGGATTGTTCACGGTGGATTCTGCCGCGCGCTACGCCGCAGGTCTGAAGTACAACACCATTGCCGCTCCGATGGCGGTGACGAGAAACCCAACGTAGAGCAGTGGGTTCGGGGCGACCTTCGGTGGATGCACCGCCATGGTGTAAAGCACGTTGACCAGCGGCGCGCCGCCGAAGACGAGCGGCATGACATAGGTAGGCAAGCCGCCGGCGCGGAACGAGAAGATGATGCACGCGGCGCCGATCGCGCCAAGCGCGCCGGCAACGGTGGCAAACGTCGCCCCCGAGGTGTTCCAGCCGCGCGAGTCGAGCTGCCCCTGCGACATCATCGTGACGACGGGGACGAGCACGCCAATCAGGAAGTAGGCAACGCCGACACAGAGCAGCGCGCGCATCGGACTCCCGAGCTTCGTCTGCCCCTGGTGAAGCATCGCGCCGTATACCCCCCACGACAACACCGCACCCGCGACAAATGCAAGCCAATGCATGGGCGCAATTCTATATTCGAATCCCTTATCACTGATCACTAATCGCGGATCCGTAAATCCCTGATCCTCCAATCACTGAATCTCGAATCTTCGATCGTCGGAATCGCGTCGCGTGGTTTCGAGATCTGAGGATTCACCGATCCGGGATTCCAGAATTCACCGATCCGGGATTCCAGGATTCACTGATCCGGGATTCCAGGATTCACCGATCCGGGATTCAAGGATTCACCGATCCGGGATTCAAGGATTCATCGATCCGGGATTCCAGGATTCGCCGATCCGGGATTCAAGGATTCACGATTAGTGATCAGTGATGAGGGATTCACAGCGCTGCGCGGTAAATTTCGGCCGCGCCCGCCGCGTCGAGCGGCCGGGGATTGAATGTGCCGGTCCATTGGGCGGCAGCTTGTGCCGCGAGTTCGGGGATAGCTGGTTCGTCGGCGCCGATGTCTGACAGTCTGAGCGCGAGGCCGCCGGCGCGCGCGAGGTCCTCGAGACGAAGCGCCAGCGTCTCGGCGGCATCTTCGTCGCGCGCCCGACGGCGTGGCGATCCAATCAGCTCTGCATAGCGTTGCCGCGCGACGTCTGCGTTCCAGCGTACGACCTCCGGAAGCAGAATGGCGAGCGCCAGGCCGTGCGACAGGTTGTACCGGGCCGTGAGTGGATTGGCGCAGGCGTGAGCAGCGCCGAGCATCGATTGCTCGATGGCCATTCCGGCGAGGTGCGATCCCATCTGCATTGCCGAACGGGCCTCAATGTCGGCGGGGTGCAGCAGCACGCGCTCGAATGCTTCACTCAACAGGTGCCATGCGCGATGGGAGAACGTATCCGAAAGCGGTGTCCGCTTTGCCGTGACCGCAGTCTCGACGGCATGTGCGATCGCGTCGAACCCCGCCATGGCCGTGACATGCGGCGGCGCGGTCAGCGTCAGTTCCGGATCGAGCAGCGCGAGGCGCATCGCGGCCGACGGATCGCCGCAGGCCATCTTCATGTGGGTTGCAGCATCGGAAATCACCGCGTAGCTTTGCGCCTCGCTGCCCGTGCCGGCCGTCGTCGGAATGCCGATCATCGGGAAGAGAGGCGTCGATGCTTTCGCGTACCCGCGATAGTCGGCGATGCGGCCGCCGTTGGTCAGGATAAAGTTGATCCCCTTCGCGCAGTCGAGCGAGCTGCCGCCGCCGAGGGCGACGATCGAATCGATCCGAAGCGAGTTCGCGAAGCGGCGGCCCGCCTCGATCATGCCGCTGTCCGGGTTCTCGCCAAAGTCGTGGTACGGCAGGACGTCGATGTGCTCGTTCTCGAGTGCCTTCGTCACCGTGGCAACATGGCCGGCCTTGAGGACTCCTCGATCGGCGACGAGGAACACGCGCGTGAATTGAAGCGTCCTGGCGAGCGTGCCGACTCGGTGGACGGTTCCTCGTCCGAATATCACACGCGTCCGCGGGTCAAAATCGAACGGAACCATCTGAAGTAGACTCTACCATTCCAAAATCTCATCCGATGCTGGAGTTATGCACACATCGAACCGACTGACTCCTGTTCAATGGCTCATCTGCGTCATTGCCGCGATAGGTTTCGCATTCGACACGTACGAGTTGTTGATGTTTCCGCTGATCAACCGTCCAGCGCTGACCGAACTCGGTCAGCTCGAATTCGGGAGTCCCGAATATCGCCGCTGGCTGGGATTGCTCTTCTATGTGCCGGCAGTCTGCGGTGGCATCTTCGGACTACTCGGCGGCTACT
The DNA here is from genome assembly GCA_035758845.1 of Vicinamibacterales bacterium. Lineage (GTDB taxonomy): Bacteria > Acidobacteriota > Vicinamibacteria > Vicinamibacterales > 2-12-FULL-66-21 > JALZOC01. Next base: position 12,778 of record DASTVZ010000126.1, on the reverse strand, counting down.
TGACGGACCGGCTGGGTCGGCGGCGAGTGCTAACGTGGAGCATTCTCGTCTACGCGTTCTCCGCGTTCGCAGCCGGCTTCACGACCAGCCTGACCTGGCTGCTCGTGCTTCGCTGTGCGACGTTCATCGGCGTGTGTGTGGAGTTTGTCGCAGCGACCGCCTGGCTCGCCGAACTCTTCCATGATCCTGAACAGCGTGAGCGTGTGCTTGGCTGGACCCAGGCATTTGGCTCCATCGGCGGGGTTCTCGTCACCGGTATGTACTCGCTCATCGTCACTCACACCGCCTCGCTGCCTGCGATTCAGGGCGAGCACGAGCCGTGGCGTTACACGCTGATGTCGGGTGTCATTCCGGCGATCCCGCTGATCATCATTCGCCCATTTCTCCCGGAGTCGCCGACGTGGCGGGAGAAGAAAGCAGCCGGAACGCTCAAGCGTCCGAGCGTCGCCGCTCTTTTCACACCGGAGTTCCGGAGGACGACACTGGTGACGACGGTGATGTTTGCGTGCAGTTTCGGCGCGGCATTCGGCGCGATCCAGCAGATGCCGCAGCAGATTGCGCCCGGACTCTCCGACGTGCGCACGCTGCCGCCCGGGGCGCGACAGCAGGCGGTCGCGGCCGTTCAATGGTTTCAGGAGATGGGTGGACTTACCGGGCGAATCCTGCTCGCGTTTCTCGCCGTTCGCATCGTGAGCCGTCGATCGCTGTTGTGGGTGTTTCAGGTGCCGGGTCTCGCCATATTGCCATTGGTGTTTTTCATCGCGCCACACGAACCGCTCGCCTGGGCGAAGTGGGGGATCTTCGCTGTCGCGCTGTGCACCGTTTCGCAGTTCAGCTTCTGGGGCAATTACATTCCGAAAGTGTTTCCGACATATCTTCGCGGAACCGGTGAGAGCTTCGCCGCGAATGTCGGTGGCCGCATGATCGGAACTGCCGCCGCGCTGCTCACCACATCGTTGGCGGGCACCATGCCGGGCGCCACGCCCAGCGTGCAGATGGCGTATGCGGCCGCGCTTGTCGGACTTCTCGTCTACGTGATCGGATTCATCGCCAGCTTCTGGCTGCCTGAGCCGGGTAAGGGAATGCTCGAATGACTTGTCGGTTTTAGCGCGGATTCAGGAATACCCTAAGCTCGGATGCACCGCTTTCAGAATCAATTCGAAGAGTGGTCCGACGATCGCGGGAAAGATTCGCCAGGCGAGCAAGAGCCCCAGGATCTGGAACATCGGCGTGTGACTGAGTTCGCGGAATCTGTAGGCGACGCTCTCGGGCACGAACAGGCCGATGACCGATGCGCCATCGAGCGGCGGCAGCGGAATCAGATTGAACGCGCACAGGAGTACATTCAGCGTCAGAAAGATTGACAGCAGTTCGCCAAGAAATGTCTTGCCGGCGTCAGGGGCGCTGACGAGATGTTCGAAGGTCACGCTATCAGGAGGAATGAACCAACCTGCCGCGAGGCCGATCTTGATCAGCACCAATGCCACCATGGCGATCATCAGGTTTCCTGCGGGACCGGCAGCCGCCATCACAGCCGCCCGTTTCGGGTAATGGGCGGCCCAGCGCGGATCGTAGGGCGTACTTGCCCAGCCAATCGCCCACCCTTGCGTCAAGGCGGTGAGGAGCGGAACGACGAGCATGCCGATTGGCTCGCGGCGGATGTGCGGGATCGGAGAAAGCGAGACCTGTCCGCCGTGATACGCCGTCGGATCGCCGCCTCGCAGCGCCGCCAGCGCATGCATGGCTTCGTGCACCGTGGTCGAAAACAGGAATGCGAGGAACCAGAGAAATCCGGTGGCGAGTGCCTGCTGATCCATGACCGACGTTGTAACATTCGCGACGTTCGCACGCAATGTGCTTTGAGGAGGTCCTGCGGTGAGACAGGTAAAAACACTCATTCTTGCGAGCGCGATTTCCTTGGGCTTTGTTCCGGGTTCACCCGGGCTGCGGGATCCGTTGTCCGGGATCCGGGATCCGATCGATCCGTGTTTATCCGTGTTCTTCCGTGGTTCGTGTTTATCCGTGTTTTTCCGTGGTCCGGATGTATCCGTGGCTCAGAGCGGTCCCGACTGGCAGGCGACGGGCACCGAGGCGGTTCGCACGATTCAGGATTACGTGCGGATCAACACGTCGAACCCTCCGGGTGACGTGCTCAAAGCGGCGGACTTTCTGTCGCGCATTCTCGAGCGCGAAGGCATCCCGGTCAAACGCTACGACTCCGGTCCTGGCCGTTCCATTGTCCTTGCCCGGTTGAAGGGAAGCGGCACGGCAAAGCCGCTCCTCCTGCTGCATCACATGGATGTCGTTCCCACGGATCCGACGCGCTGGCGTCACGATCCGTTTGGCGGCGAAATTGCCGACGGCAAGATCTGGGGCCGCGGCGCGATCGACATGAAGGGGCTCGGCGTCGTTCAGCTGATGGCGTTTCTGTCTCTGAAGCGTCAGAACGTGCCTCTCGCACGCGACGTGATCCTGATGGCGGTACCGGACGAGGAAACCGGTGGAACTCTTGGTGCGGAATGGATGCGAAAGGAACACTACGCCGACATCGATCCCGAATACATGCTCGATGAGGGGGGCTTCGGCAGCCGTGACCTCTTTTCGCAGGGCAAGCTCGTCTTCGGGATTTCCGTCGCCGAAAAGAAGATTCTGTGGCTGAAACTGCGCGCTGAAGGGATCGCGGGACACGGATCGCAACCGCACGATCGAAATCCGAACGACCGGCTCGTCCGCGCCCTGGGTCGGCTGCTCAGTGAGCCGCTTCCGAGTTCATCGTTTGCGGTGCTCGATACGATGAAATCACGGGTTGGAACATTTGCCACGAACAAGTTCAACAACGCCATCCAGCACTCGACAATCTCGCTGACGAGCCTGCGGTCTGGCATCGGCGATCCACCCAAAGTCAACGTCATTCCATCGGTTGCGGAAGCGACGATCGATTGCCGCGTCCTTCCCGGAACCTCAAAGGATCAATGGCTGGCTGAAATACGGCGACGTCTCGGCGATCCAGAAATCAAGATCGACATCACGTACGAAGGACCCGACCCAGTAGTGACGACGGTAGAGTCAACTTTCTATCGTGCGCTCGAGTCAGCGGTAAAGCGGCGGCACCCTGACGCAATCGTCACGCCGATGGTCGTCCCCTATGGCACTGATTCGAACGGCTATCGCCCGCGCGGAGTGAAAAGCTACGGGTTCACCCCGGTGATCGTCCCGGCCGAGGCGGTGATGTCGATGCATGGCGACGCCGAATACCTGCCGGTCGATGCGGTGGCTCCGGCGATTCAAGTCCTCTTTGAAGCGCTCAAAGAGACGGTGACAAAGTAGCCACCAACCAAATATCCCTCGCAAGCGTCAATCTCTGCGACGTAGATCTGTACTGAGCGAGGCTGTCATGCTCCTGCTTGAAACTCTTGGCAAAGACCTTCGCTACGCCATTCGCCTGCTGTGGAAGAATCCGATCTTCACGCTCGCCGTCATATTGTCGCTGGCGCTTGGAATAGGCGCCAACACGGCAATCTTCACCTTGATCAACGCCGTCATGTGGCGAACGCTGCCGGTGAAGGATCCTGAAACCCTGGTGCTCCTCACCCACAGCCGTGGATCGACATTCACTGGCGGCTTCACCTACCAGCAATACCGGATCATGCGTCAGCAACCCGGCGGCTTCACCGAACTCGCCGCCTGGTCGTCGGCTCGCCTGAACGTCGGCATCGATGGGAATCTGGAACCCACGACGGATGGCCAACTCGTCTCCGGCAACTACTTCTCTCTCCTTGGCATCTCTCCAATTGCCGGTCGAACGATCGCTGCGGAGGACGACGTCGTGCCGAACGGTCATCCGGTTGCGATGATCAGCTACGGCTATTGGAAGCGCCGCTTCGGGTTGGCTCCGTCCGTCATCGGACGCGACATCTCTATCTCGGGCGCCCGCTTCTCGATCATCGGGGTCACGCCGCCCGAGTTCTTTGGCCTCGAGGTCGGCTCGTCGCCCGACCTGTTTCTCCCGGTGTTGATGCAACCGACGGCGATGCCGGATCTCGAGAACCTTCTCGATCAACCAATCATTTATCGCACGTGGTTGCAGGTGGCTGGCCGAGTCGCCCCGGGTGCAACGCCAGCGCAGGCGGTTGCGCAATTGGAGCCTCTCTACAACCAGGAAGTTCCAACCGCGAATAAGTTCGGAGGACCGCCTTTGCCTCCCGAACGATTACGAGTGGAACCGGCGGCGACCGGGATTTCGGATTTACGCCGCCAGTTCTCGCAGCCGCTCTTCATCCTGATGGGCATCGTCGGGATCGTGCTGCTGATCGCGTGCGCCAATACCGCGAGCCTCCTGCTCGCACGAGCGGCATCGAGAACCGGCGAGTTCGGCGTGCGCCTGGCCCTTGGCGCCGGACGGCCTCGACTGATCCGACAATTACTTGTGGAGAGCATCGTCCTTGCTCTCGCAGGTGGTGTCTGCGGAGTTCTGCTCGCCGGCATCGCGACGCGCCTGCTCGTCGCCTACATGTCCGCGGGACAGACGCCGATCGTGCTGGAACTCACGCCCGACGTGCGCGTGCTGGTGTTCACTGCGGCAGTTTCCATTTTTACCGGCATTCTTTTCGGTCTGACCCCAGCGCTGCGAGCGACGAGGATCGACCTCACACCATCATTGAAGACCGTCGGTCGATCCGTTCGTGGAGGCGTTCGCTCCGGCAAGATCCTTTGTGTCATCCAAGTGGCACTCTCGCTGACACTCCTGATCGGCGCCGGGCTTTTCGTCCGCAGTCTGCAGAAGCTGAATGGACAGGATTCCGGCGTCGAACGCGATCGCGTGCTGATTGTCCGGGTCGAACCGCGAGGGAGCGATCAACGGAACATTCCCGGGACCTCGCCTCGGCTCGATCGGACCTATCGCGAGCTGCTCGCTCGCGTTGCTGCGATCGGCGGCGTGCGATCGTGCAGCCTGGCGCAGTTCACACCCACGGCGCTGAGAGGCAACAACGTTGCCTTCAGGTTGCCATCGGGTGCAGAGCAGCGCGCCCTGGTCCCGATGATCTATCCGAGGTTCTTCGAGACGATGGGGATAGGACTGGTGGCTGGAAGGGACTTTACCGATAGCGACCTGAGTCCGCAGTCGCCTCTCGTCGCCGTCGTCAATGAAACGTTCGCTCGTCAGGCCTTCAATGGTGCGCCTGCGGTGGGGCAGCAGTTACGGCAACGAAACGACACGATTGAAATCGTCGGTGTGGTGCGGGATTCGCGCTATACGAGCATCCGTGAGGAGACGCCTCCGACCGTCTACCAGACCTTCCTGCAGACCAGAACCGGGCGCGGGCAGATGGCGTTATACGTCCGCGCGGAAGCGTCAGCGGGCGTAGTGCTTTCGCAGGTCCGCCAGGCCGTGCAGGATATCGATCGCGATCTGCCGCTCTTCGCCATCCACACGCTTGCGGATGAGATGGGTGCGGTCCTGATCCGTGATCGGCTGATTGCGACGCTGTCGACGGTCTTCAGTGCGCTCGCGCTCGTGCTTGCCTGCGTCGGCCTGTACGGGCTGCTGTCGTTCTCAGTCGTTCAGCGCAGCGCAGAAATGGGGATCCGAATGGCTCTCGGCGCCAACCGCGCTGACCTGGTGTGGACGGTCATGCGCGAGGCGCTCATCCTGGTCGCGGCCGGCGTGATCATTGGTATCCCGCTCGCGCTGGTACTCGGCCGGCTCGCCTCGAATCGCATCTCGGGCTTGCTGTTCGGACTGCAAGCGACCGATCCGCTCACGATTGCAGCGGCGACCCTGCTGCTCGCGCTGATTGCCGCTGGCGCGGGCTATATGCCAGCTCGGCGTGCGTCGCGTGTCGATCCGATGGTTGCGCTGCGGAATGAGTAGCGGACGCTATTACCTCACATAGGCGTCGAGCATACGCAGATCGACGGTGCGTTGCTCATCGGCGCCCACGACCACCAATGTGGCCTCTTTTGCGAGCTGCTCGAAGAATGCCACGTCCACACCGCCGCCGCGTGAGATGTCCAGCCGTTGCCGTGGCAGCGCCGCTACGTAATATCGACCGGGCATCAAGCCGGTGATCCGGAAATGACCTTTCTGGTCGAAGCCGGTTCGTTTCGTCCAGATCGAGTTGATCCGCCAGGACGCCTTGTCTTCAGAAAACAGGATCACTCCGGCTTCCGGCAACTGCACATCGCGAGTATCCGTGACATTTCCCTCGATGGTTCCAACCGTGGACGTCATCGTAATCGTGACGCGATCGCTGGCTTTGAACTCGCGTCCCACGTCGGTCACGTCTTCTCCATTGGCGGTGACTGACTTCAGGTAATGATTTTGAATCCCGGTGCGGAGCACGTATTCGCCCATCAGGCCCTTCAGCGTGAACCTGTAGTCGGCCGTCACCGTGCCAGGCTCCGCAGAGCCCACTCCTGGGGCGTCCTCCGGGTTCGAGGGGGAAGCAAACACGCGCATATTCGTGACGTGCCCTGTCGGCGGAACTCCTTCGAAGACAACCTGCCCGGTAATCGTGGTTCCCAGGCTCGTCGTTACCATGATGTTGTCGACGTCGGCGCCAGCGACGGAGATCGGCACGCTGGCCATTTCTACAGGCTCACGGGGTGTGTCGGGGGAGAACGGCACCATATTCTGTTGTTGCTGTCGGAACACGAGGCGGTATTCGCCAGGCGGAACGTTCCGCATCTGGAACTGTCCCTTGGCGTCGCTCATGCCGAAGAGTGGCATCACGCCGACCGTGGCACCTCGACGCATCAACTGTCCGTTTGCGCCGGCCAGCGGACGTCCTTTCGAATCGACGACAAAACCGGAGACGTGGTACAGCCTCGCCTGGCCGACGCGAATGTCGATGCCCTGTACCTCTTCACCGATCTTCACGCGGACGCGCTGAGCCATGCCTTCGTCCAGCGTTCCCGGGTAATAGGTCGTCACATACCCAGTGCGATCCTCTTCAGTTTCAGGTGGCGCATTCGGACCAACAAACGAATTGGATCTCGCATCCGCCACGACAATGAACTCCCCAGCGTTGAGTCCCCACAACCGGAACTGACCGAGGTCGTCGGTGCTGGTGCCCCCTCCGGTGCGCTGTGCGCGGGACATACCGGGTGGAAACGCCATGGTGTAGACCTGAACGCGCGCCAGGGGTTCGGCATTTTCATCCGTGACGCGACCCGTGATGATCCCGCCTCGAGGCAAGGAGATCACGACCTTGTCGAACGACTCTCCGTCTTTCAACTCAATCGACTGACCCTGTTCGGCCCAGTACATCCCCATCGGCCTGTTGGCACCGTACGACATGGAGAGATATTGCGAGGAGTACTGCGCAGGAGCGGCAATGATCCGATAGCTGCCGGCTGGAAGGCCGGCGAATTCGAACTGACCGTCGCTGTCAGTCGTCGCGCGACGCGGCGTCATAGGTTGATTAGAGCGCCCCGTCGGCGGCCCGCCTGGAGCCAGTTCAGGAGGCGCACCGCGCATCGCAGGGGCCGGTCCGGCGCTCATTAGACTGACGCTCGCCCGCCGAACCGGCACGCCGCGATCGGCGGAGACGACGCGTCCTCTGATGCGCGCTGTTCCGGTTGGTTCCGCGCGTTTGACGACATCGCGCGGCGGCTGCGGCGACTGAATCGTTTGCCGAATTTCGACAACCGGGACCTGTGCGGCGGTGATCGAAACTGTCGCACTGATGATAAGACCGGATAGACGCATGCCGCCTCCTGCCTTCCAGAGACGATTGAGTCCACGAAAACACTACTCTCTATATTCCTTGGCGCTCTCCGCCAGCGTCATCAGAACTTTCCGGTCAGGTACCTTTGCTTTCAATCCAGTCAACTCGTCCATGCCGCAGGTGAGCGGCAACGCGATTTGGCCGCCGTCGATCACCGATCGATAGAGACCCGACATGATCTCCAGCCCATGATACGCATGGGCGAACTGTAACGGATGCGGCTTGCTCTCATCGTCCAACCAATCCGCCATCTCTTGGACGTATGGCGCCATGTCGTGGTCGTAATCCATGCCGCCTGGTCCGGACTCGACGCCATTTCTTGTGACCGCCCGCCATCCACTTCCCGTGTGGACTTCGGCGTAGCCCTCCGAGCCGAGCGCACCGATTCGACACTTGCGCCACCAGTACGGTACTTCTGGCACATCGGGTGCGCCGGCACCGCAATCATAGACACCGCGGACGCCGTTTCGGAACTGGACGACGCCAGCGATGTAATCGGGCGAGGCGTGGATGTCGGTCAGTTTGCCTCGGCCGGCAGCCTGACCCATCACCCATTCCGCTGGTTCGTAGCGGTTGAACCAGGAGGTGTATTCGACGAGATGGCTGAGCATGTGAGCGGCCCAGCCAGTGGCGGTGCCGTAGACCGTGTGCACTTTCCCGATCGCGCCACTCGAGATGATCGAGTGCACTTTCTGATAATGGTCGCCGTACCGATGCTGGTGGCTGACGACGGCCTTCACGCCGGACGCGTCGAGCGCGCGCTTAATCGCGAGGCCTTCGTCGCTGGTCATGGCGACGGGCTTCTCGAAGGCGATCAGCTTCGCGCCGCTCTTGATTCCCAGCTCGATCAGCGGCAGCCGGACATTGGGCGGTGTGCAGAAGCAGAAGACGTCCGGTTTGACTTCGTCGACGAGTTTCTGCGTCTGCGTCCCACTCTTGGCTGAACCAAACTTCGCGGCGGCGGCGTCGAGACGGTTCTGATCGCTGTCCGCGAGGCCCGCGACCTCGAATCGTGGATTGGCGGCAAACGCAGCGGCGTGGTGCACGCCGCGCTTGCCGGTGCCGACAACGACGACGCGGTAGCGCGTGGTCACTTTGCCGACTCGTCCCACTCGAGGACTTTGGCGACGACGTAATCGACCTCATTCGCGGTCAATTCCGGATACATCGGGAGGCTGACGCAGCTGGCGGCGTTTCGTTCCGCGTGTGGAACTGCGCCAACGATCCGCGCCTGCTTGCCCCAGGGATAGCCCTCCTGCTGATGAATCGCGATCGAGTAGTGGGTCTTTGCGTCGATGCCATTCTTGACCAGGAAGTCCACGAGTTGATCGCGATGCGCCGGGGTCTTCGTCTCGATGACGTAGAGATGGAACACGTGCCGGTAACCAGGGCGCACGGAGGGCAGATCGATCCTCGCCGCTTTTCTGAGGCCTGCCGTGTATCGCTCGGCCCACTGGATTCGATCGTCGTTCCACTTATGAATGTGTTTGAGTTTCGCGCTCAGGATTCCCGCATGGATGTCGTCAAGGCGGCTGTTGAAGCCGAAGCTGTGAACGTTGCGCTTGTTCGATCCGTGGTTGCGCAACTTTCTCACCCGCCCGTCGATCTCGGGATTGTTGGTGACGAGCGCCCCTCCGTCGCCGAAAGTGCCGAGGTTCTTCTGGATGATGAAGCTGATCGACGTGGCGTCGCTGAGTTGGCCGATCGTGAATCCATCCCCGGCTGCGCCGATCGCCTGAGCGTTGTCCTCGATCACCTGCAGCTTGTGCTTGTCGGCGATGGCCTTGATTGCCGGCATGTCCGCGCACTGGCCGTAAAGATGGACCGGAATGATGGCCTTGGTTTTCGGCGTGATCGCGGCTTCGATCTTCGCGGGATCAATGCATTTTGTTTTCGGGTCGCAATCGACGAACACCGCCGTCGCGCCGGCGATCCAGATCGCTTCGGCCGTGGCAAAGAACGTGTTCGGATGGGTGATGACCTCGTCGCCCGGCCCGATTCCCATCGCCATCAGCGCCAGCCAGATCGCGTCGGTACCGTTTCCGACCCCAATGGCGTGCGCGGTTCCGTGAAATGCTGCCAGTTCCTGTTCGAACTGTTTCAGCATCGGTCCTTGGACGTATTCGCCGCTCTCAATCACGCGCTTGATGTTTGCGTCGATCTCGGCCTGGATGTTCCTGTACTGACGAACGTGGCCGTAAAAACCCACCTGCATCATTTGTCCGAGCATGTCTATCTCCCTGGACGAGCCTTAAAACCCTCAAGTCTATTGAAAATTGCCGCCGATTCAAAGTGATGCCGCTACGGGCGCGCCGCCGGTGTTTGTGATGGCGCACAAGATGTGGGTTGCGAAGTACAACCGCGATCCGAGCGTCGTCGGACGAACGTTTGTCTTGAATGGCGTGCCAACGACCCTGGTGGGGATCATGCCGCAGCGCTTCACGAAGCTTGCCGCCGATCTGTGGCGGCCGATCGTCCTCACCCTCGCCGATCCGGAGGTCAGCCAGCGGTATTTCATGTTTCAGGCGAAGCTGAAGCCGGGTGTCAGTTGCAGCAGGCCGCGGCGGACGCCGACGTCATCACTCACCGTCTGGCCAGGATCTATCCATCCAACTATCCGCCGCAGTTCACCGCCGTTGCGGTGAGCTGGGTCGACAATCTCGTCGGGCCCTTCCGCGCGACGCTGTATACGCTTGCCGCTGCGGTCGGGCTGCTCCTCCTCATCGCATGCAGCAATGTCGCGAACATGCTGCTCGCCAGGGCATCGGGACGGAGAAGGAGATGGCGATTCGAGCCTCGATGGGCGCGAGCCGATCGCGGCTGCTCCGGCAACTGCTCGACGAGAGTCTCCTCCTCGCGGCCGGCGGTGTGTTGATCGGATGCCTGTTTTCGTACGTGGGCATCCGATAGGACTCCTCGGCAGCTTCGCCGCGACACGACTGATCGCTGCCGAGTTGTGGGGCACGTCGCGGCACGATCCGCTGACGCTGATCGCGGTGGTTGCGACGATCGCGGTCGTGGGTCTCGCGGCGTGCTTCTTCCCCGCACGCCGCGCCACCCGAGTTGATCCGCTTACCGCGCTTCGCGGCTGACCACGGATGAACACGGAAAATACAGCCACGGAAGAACACGGATTAACACGGAAGAGGGCGGACAAAAAGAGCCACGGCACGGCCGCTAGTCAAGTCATTGACTTCTCGGCGAAGTAATGATCTCCACAATTTGTTCAAAAGTCAGCGCGCCTACTTCTTTGTCTTTCTCGACGTGTTTTAGCCTCGACTCAATCTTTCCTGGAGCCTTGACTTCAAAAAGCCCGGCACTCCCACCGTACAACCGAAATCTATTGGCCTCTGAGGTCTGCTTCAGAAACATCAATAGATTTGCCCCCTCTGCCCAACGCGTCCGGCTCAAATCGTCAAGAACAACTTTTGTCCCGTTCACGACTAACTCTCCTCCAAGCAGCTCCACCAGTAGTCGAACGGGCGCTCCGGGTCGGGTGGACTTTGCCATGATCCCGAGTCGATCGGCGATTACTCGTTGTGCAATGACCTCATACTCCGTGTAGATCTCAGTCTGTCGGTCATTCATGTACGCTCTTTGAGGGACAAGCTTGCCCAACATGACCAAGTCAGCACCGGCAAGATCTCTCAGAGACAGTGGCTCCGTGTCGCGCAGAACGGGCAAAGAAACGGCCCTCCCTCCGTTCTGAGCTATGTGGTCAGGGATCGTTGGGCGCTGAGCAAACGCGCAACACCACACTGCGGCGCCGAGCCCAGCGATGCGAGCGACTTTCATATTCGACATAATCGCTCATTTGTGATACTCGACTGTCGCCTATCCGTGTTAATCCGTGTTTTTCCGTGGCCTATATGCGTGTTCGTCCGTGTTTTTCCGTGGCCTTATTTTCTGAGTTCTTCCGTGGCCTGTTTCCCCTTCGCCTGGAAGAGCCGTGGTGCCATGTCGGTCAGGTTCTGCCGCCACAGTGGCCACACGTGCGCCATGCCCGGCACCTCCTGCTCGGTAAACTGCACGCCTTTGGACTTCAACCATTCTTTGAATTGACGATTCACACCAATCAACCCATCCTCGGTGCCGCAGACGATCCACAGCATTCGGATCTGCGAGTTGGCTTTCGCGTCGAGCGTCGGGAACGTCTTTGCGAACACTGCCGGATCCATCGGTTGCGGAGCGCCGCGGCCTCCGCCGCCCGGCCCGGCTGGCGCTGCTAAGTCGCCCGCCGCGGGGAATAGCATCGGTGCCGAGCTGAACGCCCCGATCCAGGCGAACTTATCGAGATGATTGAGGCCCACGTACAAGGTTTCGGCGCCACCCATCGACAAACCGGCGATGGCGCGCTGTTCGCGATTTTTGCTGACGTTGTATGCCTTGTCGACCGTTGGCATGACTTCTTCGAGCAGGATCTTCGAATAGCCGATGAGATTCTGGGACCCACGGCCGCCGGCCGGTCCCTGAGACGTGCCGTATCCCAGTGGCGTGACGACGATCATCGGAACCGCTTTGTTTTGCGCGATCAGGTTGTCGAGGATGTTGGCCGCGCCGCCGCCTCCCGTCAGCCAACGTTCCGCGTCGTCCCCGAGTCCGTGTAGCAAGTACAGCACCGGATACGGCTGCGCGCGTTTCGGATCGTAGCTCGCCGGTGTGTAAACAAAAAAGTCGCGATCGTCATTCGCAACCCCGGAGTGATACGCATGCCGCGTGACGGCACCGCGCGCCACACCAGGCGAAGGCAGCCATGGCTGCGGTCCCGGAATCACCAGCATGCTCTGAAAGCTTCCAAACGATGTTTGCACCTGGCGATTCGCTGGATCGTTGATCGACGTGCCATCGATGACGAGCGAGTAGGTGTAGATGTCGGGGTTCATCGGATCGCTGGTGAAGCTCCAGACGCCCTGTTCATCCTTCTGCATGGGCAACTGCTTGCCGCCCATCGATACTGCCACCTCTTTGGCGTTTGGCGCGCGAAGACGGAACGTGACCCGTCCGTCGGCCGCAACCTCGGGCGATTTCACCGGCGGCGCGCCGCGTCC
>DASTVZ010000115.1:0-3218 GCA_035758845.1 Vicinamibacterales bacterium | reverse complement strand
CAGGTTGAAGACGGCGTTCGATGGATTGTCGGTGATCTTGACGATGCGTCCGCTCACGCCTTCCGGTTGATCGTTTCTGCCCGCGTCGTGGAATCCGCGTCCATACATGGACCAGCGATTGTTGATCTTGTAGTCGAGACGAAGGCTGAACGCGTTTTCACGCACTCTCTGCAGACCCTGAAGTTGCGCGATGTCGAAATCGGGATCTTTGGATGCACCCGGCAGAATCACCGCGTTTGGCGATTTGAAGCCGGCGCGGAGAGGGGCGACCGCCGCGACGGCACGCGCCCAGGCCAGGTCGCTGGGCACGGCCTCCACGAAGTTGACGCCCGCATCGAGTTGATACCCTTCGTAGCTACCGAAGAAGAACGCTTTGTCCTTCATCAACGGACCGCCAACCGATCCGCCGTACTGGTGTTGCTTCAGCGTCGATTTCGGCAGATGCGCGAGCTTATCGAAGTAATTCGGCGCATCCAACGCGTCGTTGCGCAGATATTCGAACACCGAGCCGTGCAGGCTGTTGGTACCAGACTTGGTGACGACGTTCACCTGACCGCCGGTGCCGGTGCCGTATTCCGCCGGGTAATTGCTGGATTCGACACGAAACTCCTGAACGTTCTCGAGGCTTGCCTGAAGCTTGAACGGGGTCGGGATTTCACCGTTGAGATTTCCCGGCGCGGCGTCGATGATCGAGGAGCCTTCAACACCGTCGTAGCGAATCGCGTTTTGTTCGATGGCGCGTCCGCTGAATCGCACGTCCTGCCATGTGCCTGTCCCCGAGTTCACCGATCCTGGCGCCTGCAGCATCAACTGTGACATCTGGCGCCCGTTAATCGGCAGGTTCGCAACTTCACGCTCCCCGACGTTGACGCCAATTCGCGCCGAACTCAGATCGAGTGAATTGACCGTTCCCTGGACGGTGACCGTTTCGGTCACGCCCGCCGGTTTCAGCTCCAGATCCAGGTGAAACTCCTGGCCGGCGAGAAGCTGCATGCCGCTATATTCCAAAGGCGCGAAGTCGCCCGACTTCGCGCGGATCGTGTAGGTCGAAGGCTTGAGATTGGTGACGACGTAAATTCCCCGAGCGCTGCTCGTCGCAGTGCGCTCCTCACCAGTCTTCTCGTTTTTGACTACAACGGTCGCACCTGGAACGAATGCGCCGCTCGAGTCGAGGACGGTTCCAGCGAAACGACCGTCCGCCTGCGCACGGGCAGGCAGCACTGATGTGACCCACCCCAGCACTGCCAGCGTCAAGGCCCTCAGCACACGTTCTTTCGTCATCATTGCGTCTGTCTCCTAGGTCTGACTTGCCCTCTTTTTAGCAGTCAGCTTAGGAGCGGGATGTAACGGTCGCGCAACGAGCAGGCGTCCCGAACGTTAATTCGACCAATTGTGAAACGACACCAAGGCCCGACCGCGCGCGCGTGCGACATCGGCACGACAGTGCGGTGACGATGACGTAACGGTTGCGTAAACTCTGCGGAGCGAACTCTGCTAAGATTCGGCGCGGGGGATGCGGTGACGTTCAGATTAATTCCGAAAGAAGAGCGTTTTTACGACGATTTTGTGGCCCTGGCCGAGGAGATCCGGCGCGGTGCGTCGATCCTGGAAGAAATGCTCGCGCCCGAACAGCCAATCTGGGACAAGGCCGACGAGATCAAGGAAGTTGAGCACAAATGCGACTTCCTGACCCACGAGATCATTCAGCGGCTGCATCGCACGTTCGTGACGCCGCTCGATCGGGAGGACATCCACGAGCTCGCCCGATCACTGGACGACGTGATGGACGCCATCGACGCGACCGCCGCGATCGTCCGTCTCTATCAAATCACCCTCGTGCGCACCGAGGCGCGCGAGCTGACGCGCATCATCATCGCGTCGACCGAGCAAATCGTGAAGGCGCTGAAAGCGCTCGAACGGCGTCGCGGCGTTGCCGAACCTGCGGTCGAGATCAATCGACTGGAAAACGAAGCGGACCGCGTGCATCAGGTTGCCGTGCGCCGACTCTTTGAAGAGGAGCGCGATCCGGTTCAGATCATGAAGTGGAAGGAGATCCTCGATTTCCTCGAAGACGCCACCGACCGTTGCGAGGACGTGGCCAACGTCCTCGAGGGCGTCGTCGTGAAGCACGCCTGATCGCGGATGGATTCGAATCTCCTCGCAGTCGTCGCCCTCATCGTTGTCGCGCTGACCTTCGACTACATCAACGGCTTTCACGACGCTGCGAATTCGATCGCGACGGTGGTCTCGACGCGCGTGTTGTCACCGGGCAAGGCGGTCGTCTGGGCGGCGGTCTTCAATTTCATTGCCGCGTTCACCTTCGGAACCGCGGTGGCGAAAACGGTCGGCTCCGGTCTCGTCGACATCCGTATCGTCACTTTTGCCGTGATCTTTGCCGGACTCATCGGCGCGATCGTTTGGGATCTGATCACGTGGTACTACGGGCTGCCAACGAGTTCATCGCACGCGTTGATTGGCGGATACGCCGGTGCGGCGGTGACCAAAGCGGGCTGGAGCGCCATCATCGTCTCCGGCTGGACGAAAACGCTCATCTTCATTGTGCTCGCACCGCTCATGGGCATGGGGCTCGGCTTTTTGATCATGTTGACGACGATGTGGGTGCTCCACGGGGTGTCGCCGGGTCGGGTCGATCGCTGGTTTCGACGGCTGCAGCTGCTTTCAGCCGCCGCCTACAGCCTCGGCCACGGCGGCAACGATGCGCAAAAGACGATGGGCATCATCGCGGGTGCGCTCGTGGCTGGTGGATACCTTCAACTCGTCAACGGCACTATGCCGATTCCGCTGTGGGTGATCCTGTCGGCACATGCCGCGATTGCGCTGGGAACTCTGTCGGGCGGATGGCGGATCATTCACACGATGGGATCGAAAATCACCAAGCTTCAGCCGGTCGGCGGCTTCGCGGCGGAAACCGCCGGGGCGATTTCACTCTTCACCGCGACGCATCTCGGGATTCCCGTCAGCACCACGCACACCATCACAGGCGCGATTATCGGCGTTGGTTCGATCAAGCGGTTGTCGGCAGTACGATGGGGTGTCGCAGGCCGCATCGTCTGGGCCTGGATTCTGACGATTCCAGCGTCCGCCGTAATCGCCGCTCTCGTCTATAGCCTTGTCGCGGCAACAGTGGCGCCGTAGAGCCTCCACTGTCACGCAGTCTTCGCCGATCAAGAGACCACAGGAGTTCCTCTCTTCTCCCT
>DASTVZ010000112.1:0-2971 GCA_035758845.1 Vicinamibacterales bacterium | reverse complement strand
ACTGGGACAATGGAGCGCGCCGAGGCCTGATTGATGCACATCGTGAGGGCACAAGGTTGGTTGGCAAGTATATCAATCTGACCGATCCAAAGGTCACGCGCCCCTGGATCGGCTTGATCGTGAGCAACCAAAGGATCGACGGGCGTTGGACCGGAGGACGTCTGGATTTCCGTCGATAAGGCGAAGCGAGGAACTCAATCGTTATGACTGGGAGCCCGTCGTTTCCGCGGCGGAATTTTGCGGACTGTCGGGGTATCGTGCGTTGCTACCGGCCGCCCCGACTGACCTCGGTTCCCCCTACGCCGCAGAAGGTCCGGTTTTCCAACACGTCAGACACCCCTGCACGGATGGCGTATCGCGGTTGCGAACGCTGCTTGGTTGAGCTTGCGGATGATCGGCTCCGACGCGCCACGCGGCAGGAGACGGCGAACCAATTCAAAATCCGCAAACCCACACTCGCCAGATTTGGCAAGGCGGCATATGCTCTCGTCCACGGGCACGTGATTTCGTCGTCGTGTCATTCCTTTCGAAGGAGGGACTGATGGATTCGAAGCGAACTAGCCGCAGGGAGCTCCTCAAGGGCGGCGCCGCGTTGGCCGGTGGGGTCACGTTGGGAGAGTTGGCGGCGAGCCAGGCCCAAGCACACGACCATCCGATGACCCCGGGCAGCGAAAACGCTTATCCGATGATCCTGGGCAGCAAGGAGTTGGTCGAATACGGCCAGCGCTCCCGTTATGTGACCTCGGTACGCATACAGCACCCCCCCGGCGGCAGGCCTTCACCCGACTTGTTCGGGAAAGTGTTCCACGTGGCCTCGCCGCTGCAGGATTCTGTCGGCGTGATCACGCCATCGTCGCTCCACTATGTGGCGACGACCCGCGGCTCCTACATGCCGGACATCGATCCCAAGCTGCACACTCTGACGATTCACGGCCTGGTGGATCAGCCCCTGACTCTCACCATGGATGATTTGAAGCGCTTTCCGTCAGTCACCCGGTTGCATTTCATCGAGTGTGCGGGAAATCGGCACACTCCGGGACAAAAGACCGTGCAGGAAACGCACGGGATGACCAGTTGCGCCGAATGGACCGGCGTACTCCTTTCAACGCTGCTCAAGGAGTGCGGCCTGAAGGGCAGCGCGAAATGGTTCGTCGCCGAAGGCGCCGAGGAAGTGAAGGGCGCCTCGAGCATGCCCATCACCAAAGCGATGGACGACTGCATCATCGCCTACGGCATGAACGGCGAGGCTTTGCGGCCGCAGCAAGGGTTTCCGGTGCGCATCATCCCGCCCGGCTTCGAGGGAATCTTCCACACCAAATATCTGCGGCGCATCAAGGTCGTCGACCGGTATTACATGAACTACAACGACTTCGGCCATCTCCGTCCGGATGCGAAAGAGCTTGCGCTCAGCGAACAGATCGGACCCAAGTCGGTCATCACGTACCCGTCCGGCGGACAGCAACTGCCCGGCCGCGGATGCTACGAGATCAGCGGGCTGGCCTGGTCCGGCGGGGGCGCCATTCGTACCGTGGAGGTATCCACCGATGGCGGGAAGAAGTGGAACCTGGCCCAGCTCAAGACGACACCACAACGCATGGCGCACGTCCGGTTCGGCTATCCGTGGACTTGGGATGGAAACGCGACCGAGATTCTTTCGCGCGCCACCGACGAGATCGGGCAGGTGCAGGCGCTGCGAGAGCAGATCGCCCAGTGGTGGAACGTGCCTGTGGAGCGAAATTACCGAGTGCCCGGGCTCGACAACAGCGTTATGCCCTGGAAGATCGCCAAGGACGGGAGCGTGACCAATGGGCTCGCTTAGGCTTGTCGCGACTCTGCTGCTCCTGGCAAGCCCCGCGTTCGCGCAATCGCCCACCTATGGCGTAGGACGCACTCCGACCGCGGAAGAAATCCGCCGCATGGATATCTCGATCGGTCCTACGGGAGAGGAGCTCCCTCCCGGCCGCGGCACCGCCAAGGAGGGCGCACAGGTCTTTGAGCAGAAGGGGTGCATGGCCTGCCATGGCCCGGCGGGCCTAGGGGGGATGGCGCCCGAGTTGCAATCTAAAAAAGGCCAGGATGTCCCCATCTGGAAACGGGAGCGCATCCTGCCACTGCGCGCGCCGTTTGCGACGACGGTGTGGGATTACATCCATCGCGGCATGCCTGCCGGGAATGAGGGCACTCTCACCGCCAATGAGGTCTATTCGCTGACGGCCTACCTGCTCTTCTTGAACAAGGTGATCCCGGAGGACGAAGTCCTCGACCAACAGAGTCTGCCGAAGGTCAAGATGCCGATTGGCGATGATTACGGCAGGCTGCATGAGTGGAAGCCCAACACGCCAAGGCTTGAGGGTTACCCCTACTAGCCCATCGATTCCGTGAAACCGCTCACATCCAGCGTGGCCGTCATTCCGGGACGGCGCGTAAGCGCCGGGCCCACAATCCATAAACACGGCCTGACACTCGCCCTTATCGGCTAGCCGAAGGTGCGCGCGATGAAGAGACAATCTCGACGGACACTGTGCGCTGCAGGCCTGATCACGGCGGCGCTCGCCTCCGGCGCCTTCGCCCAGCAGCAGGAGGAGAAGCTTGGCACGCTGAGCTTCCCGACCTCCTGCGATCCGAAGGTGCAGGCGGAGTTCGAGCGCGGTGTCGCGATGATCCATTCCTACTGGTTCGTGGTCGCGCGCCGCGTGTTCGAGGGTGTCCTTCAGCAGGACCCCGGTTGCGCCATCGCCTATTGGGGCATTGCGATGGATTTGCTCGGCAACACGCTGGGCGGGCCGCCGTCGCGCGAGAATGCCAACGCGGCCTGGGCTGCGCTGGAGAAGGCGCGCGAGATTGGCGCGAAGACGGATCGCGAGCGCGGCTGGATCGACGCGATCCGCGCTTACTACCGCGATCATGACAAGACCGATGTCGAGACCCGCCTGCGTGCTAACAACAGCGCGATGGAGCAGATGGCGCAGCG
>DASTVZ010000086.1:0-51129 GCA_035758845.1 Vicinamibacterales bacterium | reverse complement strand
TCCCGAGGCGCACCGGGACGGTGAAGGTGAGCGGTGCTTCAAACGGTGGGTCGTATCGCCACTGACGGACGGAGGCAAGAGCCGCCTCGGTCAGCGCGTTCTTTGTCTGACGAACCCGGTCGGCATCGGCTGTGAGTGTCGTCGGACGGTACACCTCGATGATCCGCGCCTCAGCGATCTGTCCGACGTCATTGAGCGTAATCTTCACATCAACAACTGCACGCTCCGAACCGAGCCAATCAGGCAGGACGGGCTCCTGGTAATGGACGCGCCTGGGGATCGGATTCTCGGGCGTGACTGCGCGCGCTTTCAGTTCGAGCGGCCCTGGGCCGCCCTGCGCTGGTTGATCCGCAACGCGCAGCGGAAATGCCGAGACCGCGTACCAGCTTCCGGTGGCAACGATCAGCGCCATTGCGGCGCACGTGACGACGATCCGTCGGGACGACATGACACTCTCCTTTGAAACAAGGGCAATCCGCCTGAACAGATGACGGCGACGAGCGAATGCCGCCGTTGGAACAACGGAGGTGGCGTCGGAAAAGGCCAGTAGCGCTTCGACGTACGCCTTGCGGCGGCCGGTGAGCTGAATCGCCAGTTCGTCGACGACCTCCTCGCGCGCGAACTGAATCTGTGAGGTCAGCCACCAAATGGCCGGATGAAACCAGAACAGGCAGACCACGATCTCTTCGACGATGAGCCATGCCCAGTCGCGTCGCTTGACGTGGAGCAGCTCGTGGCCGAGAACAGCCTCTTGAATTTCGCGTGGCTGTGCGCACAACGTCTGGGGCAGCATGACGATCGGTCTGAACAGGCCGAACGTAATCGGCTGCTCGATATCGCGAACGTAACGGACGGTGGAATGCGTCCCCAGGGTCTTCTGTAGATCTCCATCGACTGCGACGACCGCATGACGGTCTGCCTTTCGTCGGACGCTTCGAAGTCTGATTAACCCGAGGGCCAACCACCCGAATCGCGCCACGATTCCAACCGCGAGGACCCAGAGAAGAAGCAATTCCCAGTTGAGATACGAAACGGTGGGCGCGGCTGCCCCGACCGCAGCCGTTGCGGTCGTGGTGTCCGCTGCTGCGATTGTCTGCGTCGAAACACGCGACTGGCGATAGGGTTGAATCCACGGAAGCGCCAGGCAAAGCACCGCGACTGAACGCCAGTAGACGTAGCGAACGCCGGCGGCGTCGAGGCGAAATAGCCAGGGCAGCAGCGAAGCGATCGCGACAATCGCGGCGACCTGGAGACACCATGGAATCAAGTTGGCCAGAAGATCGGTGGCGATCATTCGTCCATCTCCTCGATGATGCGCTGGACGGCTTTCCGCTGGCGCTCAGTGAGGCGTGAGTCTTTGGCAAGATGAAGCAGCAGCGACGAAGACGCGCCGTCGAAGACGCGGTCGATGAAGTCGCGGACCATGGCGCCCACGACCTGATGTCGAGGCCTGGTCGGCGTGTAGACATGCGCGCGGCCGTTACTCTTCTTCTCGAGATACCCCTTGTCCTCGAGCACGTTCATCATCGTCATGACGGTGGTGTAAGCGATGGGGCGTGCTTTTCGCAGCGCTTCGTAGACGGCGCGAACGGTCGGGGCTTCGAGCCGCCACACGACTTTCATGATCGCGAGTTCCTGGGGCGTGAGTGTGCTGCTGGGCTTACGCATACTTAATACTAACTATTTAGTATTTAGTAGACAAAATGTCAAGCGCGTTCCAGAGGCGTATGATTTCTCGATCAGGGGGAAGCCTCGCATCGGAGGTGGTCATGCTGTCTGCACTACTTGTCGCGTCGATTCTCATGCTCGGTCCGCAATCGCAGCCGCCACGCGATCGTGCTCTGCCACGTACGCCCGTCGCCGATTCATCTGCTCGGGAGGCGGAGCTCGAGAAACGCATCGCCGCCTCGCCGACCGGGGCCGCTGCGTATATCGAGCTGGCGAAACTGCAAGAGACTCGTGGTTCGTTCAGCGACGCCGAGCAGACGCTGATGCGGGCACGCCAAGCGCTGCCGACCAACAAGGACGTGGTCATGGCGCTCGCCGCGTTCTACAACCGGCAGGGTGACTTCACCAAAACGATGGAGATGCTCGACGCCGTCGAACGGCTGGATCCGACCGACCCTGCCGCTCCGCAAATCATCGCGACGTATTACTGGGAGAAGGCGTACAAGGATCAGCGGCTTCTGCCTGCCGAGAAATACAAATACACCTTGAGTGGCATCGAAGCGACCGATCGGGCGCTGGCGCTGAAATCAGATTACGCCGACGCGCTCACCTACAAGAACCTGCTGCTCCGGATGCGTGCGACTCAGGAAACGGATCCGGTGCTGAAACAGCAGCTCATCGCTGAAGCGGACGCCTTGCGTAACCGCGCGATCGAGTTGAACAAACAGCGGATCGGGATTAACAGCGCCAATACCGGCATCGCGTATCCTGCGCCACCTCCGCCGCCACCGCCACCCGGCGCTCCCGTTCGAGTCGGTGGCAACGTCCAGGTTCCGGCGAAGCTCAAGGACGTGCGGCCTGTGTATCCGCCCGATGCGCTCGACGCGCGCATCCAGGGCGTGGTGATTATCGAGGCGACGATCGATACCGACGGCCGCGTCGCCGATGCGAAGGTTCTTCGTTCGATTCCGCAGTTGGACGACGCGGCACTCACCGCCGTTCGTCAGTGGGAATTCACATCGACATCACTGAACGGCGTGCCCGTGCCGGTGATCATGACTGTCACGGTCAACTTTGCCCTGCAGTAATTTGCATCAGACTGATTCAGCCACCCACATCTGACAGAGATTGACGATCACTTCGACCGCCTTGTTCATGTCTTCTGCGGACACCCATTCGAGCCGCGAGTGAAAGTTGTGCTCGCCGGCGAACAGGTTCGGCGTCGGCAGGCCCATGAACGACAAGCGTGATCCATCGGTGCCGCCACGAATCGGGCACTCGATCGGTTCCATCCCGGCGCGGCGGATCGCCTGACGCGCGAAGTCGACCACGCGTGGATGTTTTTCGAGAACCTCACGCATGTTGCGATACTGCTCGGCGATCGCGAACTCCACTGAGGCGCCCGGGTGCAAGCGCACGACGTCGCGCGCGATTTGCTGGACGTAGTCTTCCTTCTCTTTGAGCTGCCCGGTCACGAAGTCGCGGACGAGAACCTTCACGCTCGTCGCGTCCACCGCGGCGTGTAGTTGATATGGATGCAGATAGCCCTCGTACCCTTCGGTTGTTTCCGGGCTCATCCCGTCCTGCGGCAGACGGGCGATGAAATCCGCCGCGACGCGAACCGCGTTGACCATTCGCCCCTTCGCGTAACCGGGATGCGTGTTGAATCCCTTGAAGGTGACCGTGATTGCATCGGCCGAGAAGCTTTCGCATTCAAGTTCTCCGCGGCTGCCGCCGTCGAGCGTGTAGGCACATGTGGCGCCGAAGCGATTCACGTCGAAGTGATCGGCGCCCCGGCCAATCTCTTCGTCGGGCGTGAAAGCAATGCGCACGGGACCGTGCTCGATGTCGGGGTGAGAAGCCAGGTATTCCACCGCGGCGATGATTTCCGCGACACCGGCCTTGTCGTCCGATCCGAGCAACGTGAGGCCGGACGCGGTCACGATGGTGTTGCCGATCTGCGCGGCAAGCGCCGGGTTCTCAGAAGCTCGCAGCACGGCTGACGGATCATCTGGAAGCGCGAGATCGCGGCCGTCGTACTGCTCGTGGACGATCGGTCGAACATCGTGCCCCGGCATTTCCGGAGAGGTATCGACGTGCGCAATGAAACCGATCACCGGTGCGCGGTCACGTCCGACCGTGGGCGCCACCGTGGCCATGACATATCCGTAATCGTCCATGGCGGCGTCGTGCAGGCCAAGCGCTTGCAGCTCCGAGACGAGCTCGCGAAGGAGCACGAGCTGCCCTGGCGTACTGGGAAACGCCGACGACTGTTCGTCGGATCGCGTGTCATACGTGACGTATTTCAGGAATCGTCGCAGCGCCGATGTCTGGATGACGGACCGTGTTCTGCCCTCGCTCGTCATCGCTGGCTCGACTCCTCAACACGCGCAATGTCTTGAGCAAACATCTGGCTGTCGAGCGCGTGGAGCAGCAGGAGATCCGCCGACCGGACCGACTCGATAAATCCGCATCGGTCGAGGGGAACCGCGGACCCGATCAATCGCCGCAGCACGAAGTGGTGAACCACTGCGGCACATGTGCGGAGCCATTCCACAATCGAACGGAGTCCCTGGCCTTGATACGCGATCCAGTTTCCGAAAAGGCGAGCGGCGAGATAGTTCTTCATGCCTCGGTCGAACCAGTCGATCGGGGCGATGCCCAGTCGGTCGCGTCGCTGAGCATCGAAATCCGCAATTGGTGCCAGGTCATCGCCGGCGGAACCAGCCGTCAATCGCGCGACACGCTGGATCGCGCGCGCGTCACACCATGGTGCCGGCGCATCGTGGTTACCCGTAGCAAAGGCGATCCGCACGCTAGCTGAAAGCGAGCGATCGCCCGGTGTCCACTGCCGAACGATCTCTGTAACGGCGGCAAGGTCATCGAGACACCTGGCGTATGAGGGCTCCGACCGCGCAAAGCTCGCCACGCCGGCGCGCTCCCAGCTCTCGTATCCGTCGACATCGCAGAGCATTCCCGGCCGCAACACCGGCGGCAGCGCGTGACGCGCATCGAGTCCCTCCATCGCGGACTCGAGGCGGAGCGGAGGACGCGCCTCGACGATCGACGGCTCGCGCCCAGCGAGCAACATCGCCGCGGCGGTTGGGCAGAAATGTGAAAGCGAGATCAGCGTCCCGCGCGCGTCATGCAGCACCTTGCGCGGGAAATGCCGGCAGGCCGAGGGCAACGCCTCCTCGCCGACGTCACGATGGATGATGCAAAGACCGCCGCCCTGTCGGTCGAAGAAGACACACTGACCACGGGGATCGCGGGCGATGGTCCAGAGTTCCTCGTCGGGGGCGCCTGCGGATCTGACAAAGAGTGGACCGGTGTTTCCTTGTCGTCTTATTGATCGGGCGCGTACGATTTCGACGACGGCCGGTTCCGCCGGCACGCTCCAACTGTCGCAGCACGCGCCGGAGTGGCGACATTGGTAGGCGGCATGAAAATCGAGGCAAAACGCGGCCACTCACGCATCATCTCAAGCCTCGCGGTTCAAACGCAAAACGCAAAACGACAGCGTTGACGAAAGCGTGATCGAAACGAACCAGTCGATTACAAAAGTGAAGCTGCACGCCGCTGCATATGCGGCGAACGTTAGTGATCTCGTGGGATATGGTCCGGCTCGATCTTTGCTCCTTGCCAGGATCCGCATGTCGGACAGAGAGACCTTCGGCCCCCGCCTTCGAAGCGAACGGGAACGGCGCGGCATCAGCATCGAAACCATTGTGACCGTCACGAAAGTCGGCGCCGATCTCTGGCTCGGACTGGAGCGGAACGACTTTTCGAAGTGGCCGTCCGGCATCTTCGCCCGCGCGTTCGTTCGCGACTACGCCAAAGCCGTTGGTCTTGACGCGGACGAAATCGTCGACGAGTTCTGCCGGTTGTTCCCGAACGGCGATCGACGCGCGGCGCGCATCATCAAGGCGCAGGCCGACCTGATTGGCCATTCCACCGGCCAGCTCGATGATCCCTCACTCGTGCCGCGCGGCGGAGATCGTCGCGCGGTGGCCCAGGATAGAAAAGCCCAGGCACGCGCGCGTCGCATTCGCCTGGCGCCGCGAACGCTGGCCGCCTCGATCGATGTCGGCTGCACTGCCGCCCTTGCGCTGCTCGGTCCCGCGGTTATCGGTGCCGGGTTCTGGGCCTCAGCCGGCGTCGCCGCCATCGTGTACTACAGCCTGTCCACAATCATCAGCGGCGCCACACTGGGCACGCACACCGTCGACTTCCTGCGTCAACGGATGCCGGAGCTGTTTGCCGTCCGCGATCGCCGCGCGCACGCGTAGCCATCAGCTTCAGGTTCCTCAAGGTTCTGCTAGGTTCTTCAGGGTTCTGCTCGGTTCTCTCAGGGTGCTGCGAGGTTCTAGTAGTTCTTTCAGGTTCTACTCTGCTCCGGCGGCGTCGCCAGCGGAGCCTGACCTTTTCGCAAGCTGGATAACAACGGCGGACCCCTGTCGAACCTTGTAGAACCCCGCAGACCCCTGTAGAACCCTGAGGATCCACGAACACCATCTGATCGTTGCACTTGGGCCAAGCTCTGGGGTATACGAGTGGACACTCCTTTGCATTCTCCGGGCACAAGGAAGAAGGGGAGGGACGATCGATGGCTATTCTCTCGTGGATTGTGTTCGGCTTGGTGATCGGCATCATTGCCAAACTGCTGATGCCAGGCAGGGATCCCGGAGGTTTCATCGTCACGATTCTGCTGGGTATCGCCGGAGCGCTCGTCGGCGGCTTCATTGGTCGCGCGATGGGGTTCTACGGCGAGGGGCAGAGCGCTGGTTGGCTGATGTCCATACTCGGCGCGGTCATCCTGTTGGCGCTATACCGCATGTTGGTGCGGCGCCGAGTGTGACGTCGTCGCTCCGTTGAGTGTGGCGCCCGACGCACAGCGGCATCTGCCGTTGTGCGTCGTGGTCTGTACGCCGCCTTTCTTGACATAATTATCCTGCCAGCCCCTGCGCGCTCAAGGAGTGTTTGGATGTTTCGCTCGTTTCAATTCGTCGCCGCAGTTGTGGCAGCTTTCTGGCTCGCCTGCGGCGCTCCTCTGGACGCACAGACGGTGGACCAGATTATTGCCACCAATCTGAAATCCAAAGGAGGGCTGGAAAAAATCAAGGCGACGACGTCAGTGCGGATGACGGGATCGGTTGTCGCGCGCGACATGAGTGGACGCGAGCTCACCGGCACGATGACCATGGTTGCCAAGCGGCCGAATCTCATGCGACGCGACGTCGATCTCGGTGGTCAGCGGATCGTCAATGCATTCGACGGTTCCCTGTTGTGGATGGCCATTGGCACCGCGCCGCCGCAGCAGGTTCCAAGCTCGCAGAACGCCTACTCGATGCAGGACGCGGAGTTCGACAGCGTCTTTGTCGATTACAAAGAGAAGGGTCACAAAATCGATCTCGTGGGCAGGGAAACGGCTGAGGGAACTCCCGTTTACCATCTGAAAGTCACGAAGAAGGGTGGACCGCCGCAGGATTACTATCTGGACGCAGAGACGGGTCTTGAAAAAAAGATCAGCGTCACCGGCCGTGGTCCAGATGGATCTCAGATGGTGAACGTGACGGAGTTTTCGGACTATCGCAGCGTCGATGGGAGCATGGTGCCGTTTGTGCTGAAGCAGCGGCAGAACGGTACGCTGGTCGCGACGACGACGTTGGACAAAGTGGAGTTCAACCTGTCGATCGAGGACGGGCTTTTCAGGATGCCGGCGAAATAGCTGCGAGGGCCAGCGCGCTCAACTCGTGCAGCAGTTCGTCGCGCGTAAACGGACGGACGAGAATGCCGCCAGCGTGCGGCGCGGGGCGATCGGCGATATACAAGCTTCGCAATCGCGGATGATACCGGCGAAGCATCCCCGCGAGCGATTCCCCGGTCATGTCATCGAGAGTGAGGTCGCTCACCAGAACATCGATGTTCGTCCGGGTGATCGCGGCAAGAAATGCGTGACCAGCGTGGCGGGCGGCCAGGACCTCAAATCCTTCCTGTTCGAGCACACGCGTTACGGCGCCGGCGAGGTTTCCATCGCCGGTCACGAGCAGAATCGTTCCCGGTGACGAGGTCTGAGCATCCGCGACCGGCAGTGCCGCGGCGGTCACACTACGGCCTTCAATACCATTCAGCATGCAGGGCACTCGTAAGAGGATTGATAAAGTGTGCGGCCTGTGCGGCAAAGGCAGTGCCGCGCCACTTTGTCCAGTTTTGCACGCGATCTGCGGTATCGGCCGATCTGGACGGTTACGGTATTGGCAGGAACTTACGATTTCGTTACTAGCTCGACAATAAGCTGACGACGTTCGGGACGAAAAAGTACGTAATCCGACACCGGGGTCTGACCCCGGCCGGGCGCACGACCGGGGTCAGACTCTGTACCGTTAGGCTCTCAGGCGATCTTGGAGCTTTTCCCGGTAACCGCGACTCAACGTGAGCCGCGTGCCGGTTCGGAGCAGCACGGCGTACTCACCGTTCAGCCAGGGCTGGAGTTCCTGGATGCGCTCCATGTTGACGATGCGCGAGCGGTGAATGCGGAAGAATTTTTCCGGATCGAGGCGGCTTTCGATCGCGTTCATGGTCTCGCGGAGGAGATGCGAGGTCGACCCGACATGCAGGCGGACGTAATTGCCGGCCGCCTCGACCCAATCGATTTCGTCGGCGCGGAGGAAGAACAGACGGCCTCCCGACTTGACGACGAGACGATCGGTGCGCGGCTGATCGCGACGCAGATCCTTGACCAGCGCGAGCAACCGTCGGCCCAGATCGCCGCTCTCGTCGCGTTCGATCTGCTTGCGCGCGCGCTGCAGTGATTCTGTGAACCGCTCGCGATCGAACGGCTTCAAAAGATAATCGAGCGCACGAACCTGGAAGGCGCGCAGCGCGTGCTGATCGTACGCAGTCACGAAGATGACCAGCGGCATGCGCTCGCCACCGACTGCCTCGATGACCTCGAAGCCATTCATCTGCGGCATCTGGACGTCGAGAAACACGAGGTCGGGCTCGTGATCCACGATCGCGGTCACGGCTTCTTCGCCGTCGCGGCACTGCGCAACGATCTCGATATCCGGCTCATTCGATAACAACCCGGCAAGGCGTTCCCGCGCCAGCGGTTCGTCGTCC
This sequence comes from Vicinamibacterales bacterium, assembly GCA_035758845.1. Taxonomy (GTDB): domain Bacteria; phylum Acidobacteriota; class Vicinamibacteria; order Vicinamibacterales; family 2-12-FULL-66-21; genus JALZOC01. The sequence continues at coordinate 42,339 of DASTVZ010000086.1, read as the reverse complement.
ACGATCAGCGTCCTGATTTTCTTCATATCGTCTGTCCCAGATAAGGCCGGCCGAGTGCCGGGGTTTTCGATCGAGCGGCGCCCATCGCTCCGCCGATCCGGTCGGTTCCCTGTCCACTGGACGCGTCAATCGGCTCGTCGCCTTCCTGCGTCCGATCCACCGGCCTCGTTGTCCGCCATGGCACGGCGACAACGACTGCGACTCCTTGTTCGAGCCGGTGGAACTCGAACCGGAAGTCCGCGCCAAACCTATGCTGCAGACGGGCGCGTGTCGTTGACACGCCGATGCCCTTTTGCAGCGCCGCGAGCGCGCTGTCGGAGAGACCAAGCCCGTCGTCTCGAACCTCGATCCAGAGCTTGTCGTGCTCCTGTCGCGCTCGAATATCGATGTGACCCAGGCCGGATTTCTTCGAGATGCCGTGCTTGATCGCGTTCTCCACGAGCGGCTGCAGAAGCAGCGTCGGCAACAGCGCGTCGAGCGCGTCCGGCTCGATATCGAACCGCACGACCAGTCGATCGGCGAAGCGCGTCTGCTCGATCTCGAGATACTTCGAGAGAAAATCGAGTTCCGCCTTCAGCGTGTTTTCGTGTTGACCGAGATTCTCGAGCGTCATCCGGAGCAGATCGCTGAGGCGCATCAGCGTTCGATCCGCGGCATCGACGTCCTTGTGCATCAGCGATGAGATCGCATGAAGCGTATTGAACAGGAAGTGAGGTTGGAGCTGGTGCTGCAGCGCCGCCATCCGCGCTTCGACGAGCTCGGTCTCGAGTTCGGACGCGCGTAGGGCGCGATCGCGCGACTCGCGATAGTAGAGGACTGCGTGACTGAGCCCCGCGATGGCCCAGTAGGTCATCATTTCCCAATCGAAGTTCATCAGGGCCGACCGCTTCACCTCGGCCCACCATGGATACGTCGACATCCCGCTGAGTCCCCACTGGACGCCGGCCATGGCCGCAATGTGAGCAAACGAGAAGACTGAGACCGAGGGCACGTGAACCAGAATCGCGCGGACCAGACCTTGTCGCTCGAATCGGAAGTGCTGCGAGAGCCAGACGATCGACGGCGTAAAGAGCGCCCAGACGTACCAATACGCCGCGTTCAGCACAACGAGCGGGATCCAGTTCGTCGTGGGTTTTCCCAGCGCGCGGGTGAAACTCACAGCCAGCGCCGAGGAGACGACCGCGAGCAAGGTCGCCACGCCGAGGACGATGGGCCATCGCAGCCCGTATCTGGGTCGCGCGGGCGCCGGCAGGTCGATGCCAGCACCCGTCATGTCGAGCAGTCGATCGCTTGGCGGTTTCATAGCCGTGTGGTCGATTGCGCAAGACCGAATGTTGTGGGTTAGACGTAGCTGAACGCACTTTCGTCTTGTTTAAAACGAGCTTTTTCGCACGCTGCACGTCGCTCGCCACACCGGCCACACTGCGGCGAAATCACCCAAAAAGCGCTTGATCCGCGATTTACCGCCGTTCGTCCCACCCCACGGCTCATTTATCCCACCACACGCCCGCCTCAGCGGTTTTCTGAGAGTGCCCGACAACGACCAGCCCTCGACCATTTCCGGACACTCGTTGACCAAGTGTCGGGATCCGGTTGTCCGGGATCCGGCGTTCCGATCCGATGCTTCCATGACAGACGCATCGCACGCGCATGGCGTTGGTCGGGATCTCGGGGCTGGACTCCGGTAATCAGCTTTCGAGGAAAGCGCATCCCGATCGCACTATCACCGGCTTCACTGTCACGCTGCATTAGAGATAAAAAGGGGAGAACGGAGAAAGGAGAACAATCTCTGTTCTCCTTTCCCTTTTCTCCTGCCCGTCTCTTCAGACTTAAATGCAGTGCGACAGTGAATCGTGTTGATTGAGGCTGTTGCGCTCGAAGCATCGAGGGCATCACTTTTGAAAGGAGATTTTGAAAAACGTGTGTATCATGGTCGCGTGAGTAGCTCGATCACGCGAGGTCATCGCACATGGAAGGCTGGAGAAGCCTTTACCATCGCCGATGCTACAGACCTCTACGAGCTGGACCGCTGGGGTAAAGGTTACTTCTCGATCTCCCCGGCAGGACATGTGCTCGTTCACCCGACAAAAGATCCGGCTCGCTCCATCGACCTCAAACAGCTCACCGATCACCTGCAGCTACGTGGAATCGGGCTGCCGGTGCTGATTCGATTTCGCGACATCCTGCGGCACCGCGTCGGCGACATCCACAACGCGTTTCGAACCGCCATCGCGCAGCATCAGTATGAAGGGCGCTACGTCTGCGTCTATCCAATCAAGGTCAATCAGCAGCGGCAGGTTGTCGAGGAAGTACTCGATTTTGGGCGGGAATACGGGTTTGGTCTCGAGGCGGGCTCCAAACCCGAGTTGATTGCCGTCGCGGCGCAGGCCTACAACGACACCCCGATCATCTGTAATGGGTTCAAGGATGCCGAGTTCATCGAGATGGCGATGCTGGCCCAGAAAATCGGCCGCAACGTCATCCCGGTCGTGGAAAAGTACACGGAGCTCGGGCTCATCCTCAAATACGCCGAACAGGTCGGTGTGCGTCCCCAGATAGGGATGCGAGTCAAGCTGGCCGCGCGCGGCGGCGGCCGTTGGCAGGGTTCCGGCGGATATCGCTCGAAGTTCGGATTGACGGTGGCGGAAGTGCTTCGCGGCCTCGACGAACTGAAATCCCTCGGCATGCAGGATTGCTTCAAGCTTCTGCATTTCCACCTTGGCAGCCAGATCCCCAACATCCGCATCGTCAAGGGGGCGCTCAACGAGGCCGCGCGCGTCTACACCGAGCTGTCAAAGGCTGGCGCGGGGCTCCAATACCTGGACGTCGGTGGCGGCCTGGGGGTCGACTACGACGGCTCGCAGACGAACTTCGAATCGAGCGTGAACTACACGCTCGAGGAATACGCAAACGACGTCGTCTATCACATTCAAACGGTCTGTGACGACGCGGGTGTCAAGCATCCGACAATCGTGTCCGAGAGCGGCCGGGCGATCGTGGCGTATCACAGCGTCCTGATCTTCAACGTCCTCGGCGTGTCGGCGTTTGGCGAAGAGAAGATTCCGGAGGCGATCAAGCCGGAAGAAGCGGAGCAGCCGGTCATCGATCTCCTGGAAACCTACACGAACCTCACGATGCGCAACGCCCTCGAGGGCTATCACGACGCGCAGCAAGCGCTCGACATGGCACTGAACCTGTTCACGGGCGGCTATCTCCCGCTCGAACAGCGGTGCCAGGCCGAGAACCTGTACTGGGCGATTCTCGTGAAGCTGCGCAAGCTCGTGGCGCAGATGGACGACGTGCCGGAGGACTTGCAGGGCCTCGACGACACGATGGCTGACACCTACTTCTGCAACTTCTCGCTGTTCCAATCGTGCCCGGACAGCTGGGCGATCAAACAGCTGTTCCCGGTCATGCCAATCCACATGCTGAACACCGCGCCGACGCATCACGCGGTGCTCGGCGACATCACGTGCGATTCGGATGGCAAGATCGATCAATTCATCGATAGACGCGATGTGAAGCGGACCCTGCCGCTGCACACGGTGAACGGCGAGCCTTACTACCTGGGTGTGTTCCTGGTCGGGGCGTACCAGGAAATCCTCGGCGACCTGCACAACCTGTTTGGCGACACGCATGCCGTTCACGTCAGCCTCGACGAACGCGGCAGCGTCGTTCTCGACGCCGTCATCAAGGGAGATACGGTGAAGGAAGTGCTCGACTACGTCGAGTTCGACGCCGAGACTCTCGTGCGCAAACTACGCTCGGATGTCGAGCTCGCGGTTCGCGAAGGGCGTGTCAATTACGAGGAAGCCGGCCGCCTGCTGAAGTTCTACGAAGACGGTCTTCAGGGATATACCTACCTCGAGGATCCCAACGAGCGATAGTCCGACACGCAATGCTCGTCGAATGCGCGCACCAGTTCGTCGGCGATCATATTGGCGTCGCGCATCTCGATGAAGCTGCGCTCCATCATGTAAATCAGCTTGCCGTCACGCAGCAGACCAATCGACGGTGATGACGGCGGATAACCAGTGAAGTACTGGCGGGCGCGATCCGTGGCGTCGATGTCCGCGCCTGCGAACACCGTAGCGACGACCTCCGGACGGTTCGTGTTTTGAAGCGCCTTCGCGATGCCCGGCCGCGCCTTGCCGGCGGCGCAACCGCATACCGAGTTGACGACCAGCATCACGACGCCCGTGCTGTTCTTGACGACCTCGTCGACCGCCGCGGCCGTGCGCAGTTCGCGCGCGCCCATATCGGTCATCTCGCCGCGCATCGGCGCGATCAAATATTCGGGGTATGGCATATATTTCCTCGGTTTCTCTGCTCTTGGCTGCTCGCTCCCGGTTCCTGGTTGCGGCCGCTGGCTCCTGGAAACTACTTCCTCAGCGACTCCTCGCGCTTCGCCTTGAATTCGTTGCCGGGTTTCCACTCCGGCATCTTTGACGCATTCGCAACTCTGTAGCCGACCGCAAGAAACAATTGAGCGTCGTCGACGGCGCCGGTGAGATCCCAGTCGGGCTTTATCACGTCAGAGGGCGCGTGATAGTCGGTTTTGGTGTACTCGTCGCGTTTGGCTTTGCCATACGCCGGATCCTTGCCGGCAAAGTCGATCCCCGAATCTGGATCGAGCGCCGGCACTCCTTGCTTGGCGAAATTGAAATGATCCGAACGGTAGTAGAAGCCCTTCTCCGGCTCGGGGTCAGGCTGCAGCACGCGGCCTTGCTCGTCGGCGGCGGCTTTCAAATAGTCGTCGAGATCCGAGGCCCCCATGCCGACGACCGTCAGGTCTTTGGTTCGGCCCCACTGGTTCACACCGTCGATATTGATGTTTGCGACGGTCTTGTTCAGCGGATAGAGCGGGTTCGTAGCGTAGTACTGCGAGCCGAGCAGTCCCTGCTCTTCCGCCGTGACCATCAGGAACAAGATCGATCGCTTTGGCTGCGGCTGAATCTGCGTAAACGCGCGCGCGATTTCGAGGACCGTCGCAACGCCGGATGCGTTGTCGAGAGCGCCATTGCAAATCTTGTCGCCGTTAACGGGCGGGCAAACGCCAAGATGATCCCAGTGCGCCGAGTAGACGACGTACTCGTCTTTCAATGTCGGATCGCTTCCTTCGAGCTTGGCGACCACGTTCTGCGAGTCGACCGTGCGCAACGTGTTCTTGACCGCCATTGACGCTTTCAGACCAAGGTCCACAGGTTTGAATTCACGCGTGCGCGCCTGCTTCTTCAGCGCGTCGAAGTCCTGTCCGCCGAGCGCCAGGATCTTTTTCGCCGCGTCCAACGTGATCCAGCCTTCGATATTGGCGCGCGCCATGTTCTTGTCCGGCGTCACCAGATCAAATTTTTCGCCCAGATTTCCTTGAACGACCGCAAACGGATATCCCGCCGGACCGGTTTCATGGATGACAAGGATTGCGGCCGCGCCTTTACGAGCGCCCTCTTCGAATTTGTACGTCCAGCGGCCGTAGTACGTCATCGCGTCGCCCTTGAACGTATTGGGGTCGAGCTTGTTCGGATCGGATGGATCCGGGACGGCCGGATCGTTGACGAGGACGAGAATGGTCTTGCCCTTCACGTCAGCGTCCTTGAAATCGTTCCAGTTGAACTCTGGGGCCTCGACGCCGTATCCCGCGAACACAACATCGGAGTTCTCAATCGACGCGCCGTCGGTGACGTGCTTCGTCCAGGCGACGACATCGTCTGACCACTTGAGCGATTGTTTCTGCGCCCCCTTCGCCACGGTCAGGGGTTTTGCCTCAGCTCCTGTGATGCCGGCGAGCGGGACTTTCTGCACGTAGGTGCCGTCGGGGTTTCCGGGTTTCAGATTCAGCTGCTTGAACTGCTCCTGAATGTATTTGACCGAAAGCTCCTCGCCTTTGCTCCCGGGCTTGCGCCCCTCGTATTCATCCGATGACAGCACTCTGATGTGATCGAGGATCTTGTTCTGATCGACTTTCGGCATCGAGCTGAGCGGCAGCTCTGTAAGCCCTGGTGCCTGGGCCGTTGTCGCCTCATTCCTACCGCAGCCGTTTGTCACCGATACGAGCACAAAAAGCACTGCAACAGCACTCAAACGCTTCATGCGACACATTGTACCCTCGTTCACAGGTATACTAATGTCTTCGTACTTCACCAACCGATCCCGCCATCGGGCGTCATACGAACGGGTCACATTCATGAACGGTATCTGGCGCGACATTCGTCTTGCAGTTCGCAGTCTTCGCAAGACTCCTGGTTTTCTCGCTATCGTCATCCTGACGCTCGGACTCGGCATCGGTGCCAACGCCGCGATCTTCTCGCTGACCGATCAGATCCTCCTACGTCCCTTGGCGGTGCACGACCCATCATCGTTGGTCCTCCTCGATGGGCCGGGTGCATTCCTGGGCCGGACGATGAATGCGATGACCTTCTCGTATCCGATGTATCGGGACCTCCGCGATCGCAACGAAGTCTTCACCGGTGTAATTGGGAGGTTCCCGCTGCCATTGACGGCCGTGTGGCGCGGCGCTTCGGAACGCGCAAATGGCGATCTCGTCAGTGGAAACTACTTTGAGGTGCTTGGCGTTCAACCGGCGCTCGGCCGGGTGTTCAATGCTTTCGACGATCGCACACCGGGCGCGCATCCGATCGCCGTCTTGAGCTACGGCTACTGGCAGCGGAAGTTTGGCGGCGATCCTCTCGTATTGAATCAGACGATTACAGTCAATGGTTACCCGTTGACGATCGTCGGCGTCAGCGAGCGACGATTTACCGGCATTCAGATCGGTAGCTCGGTCGACATCATGGTGCCGATCATGATGAAGGCACAGATGACGCCGACGTGGAACGATCTCGACAACCGGCGCAGTCGATGGCTGAACGTCATGGCGCGGTTGAAGCCGGGCGTCTCGAGAACCCGGGCCGCCGCGGCAATGAATGTGATCTATCGACAGATAAATGAGCAGGAGATCAAGGAGATCCCGAACGCATCGGCATCGTTCCGAAACCGGTTCACATCGAAGCACCTCGATGTCCTGCCGGGTCAGAAGGGGCTCTCGGACCTTCGAAGCGAGTTTTCGACGCCGCTGATCGTTCTGATGTCGATGGTCGGTGTCGTGCTGCTGATTTCCTGCGCCAACGTCGCCAACCTGCTCCTTGCACGGACGACCGCGCGACAGAAGGAGATATCGCTCCGCTTGGCCCTGGGCGCGAATCGCGCCCGAATTGTCCGGCAGCAGTTCGTCGAGAGCGGTCTGCTCGCGTTCGCCGGGACCATTGTCGGTCTGGTATTGGCGTGGTGGACCGGAGCAATGCTGATCCGAGCGCTTCCAGGCGATCCTGCCGCTCGGACGCTGTCAGCGGATCCGGATCTTCGGTTGACGATGTTCGCGCTCGCGGTGGGCCTGCTGACCGCTTTCGTATTTGGGATTGTTCCTGCGCTTCAGGCGACGCGAACGAAGGTCACGTCGGCACTGAAGGAGGACTCCGGCAGTGTCTCCGGCGGCGGACGGCAGGCGCGACTTCGCCGTGGTCTCGTGGTTGCGCAAGTCGCACTATCGATGCTGCTGCTCGCCGGGGCCGGCCTGTTCGCGCGCAGCCTTTACAACCTGAAGGCGGTGGATCCGGGATTCCGGGTGGACGATCTGTTCGCTTTCTCGATCGATCCGTCGCTCAGCGGCTACGCGGGCGATCGGCTCACAGCCCTGTATCAGCGCCTCCAGGAGGAATTGACGGCCGTCCCCGGTGTGCGCAGCGTGTCGATGTCGGAGAACGGTACATTGACCGGGAACGACTGGCAGATGACGATCCGAGTGGACGGCTATCGGGCAAAAGAAGGGGAAGACATGAACCCTCGCGTGGACGGCGTCGGTCCGCGCTACTTCGAAACGATGGGAATACCTCTCGTCAGTGGCCGCGAGTTCACCGATCGCGACGTCAAGGGAGCCCCGCAGGTCGCGATCATCAACGAGACTATGGCGAAGTATTTCTTCGAGGGCTCATCACCAGTCGCGCGTCGTCTGGGATTCGCTCGCGGCTCGGCGACAGACATCGAGATTGTGGGGGTGGCGAAGGATGTGCGATCACTGGAGTTGCGCGATCGTGCACCGCGATTCCTCTACATTCCCTACGCACAGGACGAAAGTGTCACGCAGCTGACCTACTACGTACGCGCCGCGCAGGACGCTCGCTCGATCCCGACGGCGTTACGACAGGCTGTGCAGCGAATCGACGCGAACCTGCCGATCTTCGATATGAAATCGATGCGGGTGCAAGTAGACGAATCGTTGTTCGTTGAACGGATGGTTGCGGCGCTGTCGGTGGCGTTTGGTGCGCTGGCGACGCTGCTGGCGGCGATTGGCCTGTATGGCGTGATGTCGTATGCCGTCACGCGGCGCACGCGCGAGATCGGGATCCGCATGGCCCTCGGCGCGGAACGCAGTCGCGTGCTGGGGCTCGTGCTGAAAGAAGTGGCGGTGATGGCGGCGATCGGAATCACTGGCGGCGTTGCAGCCGCGTTCTGGCTCACGCGTCAGGTCCAGGCGCAACTCTTCGGACTTGCCCCAACCGATCCGGCGACGCTCACGGGTGCCGCGCTGCTGCTTGCCGTGATCGCGCTCGCCGCCGGCTATTTTCCGGCGCGGCGCGCGACGACGATCGATCCGCTCGTGAGTTTGAGGACGGAGTAATCTCGGCGCGCGTGACTTCTCGCCATTGACCCGGCTGGAGTGTTCCGAGTTCAATCGTGCCAAACGCGACGCGCATCAGCTTGGTCACCGGATGGCCGAGCGATTCCAGCATCCGGCGGATCTCGCGATTCTTTCCCTCGACGAGTTCGACAACGAGATGCGTTTCGCGCGCCGATCGCTTCCGCACGACCACCGAGCGCGCACGAAGGCCGTCGATGCCTTCGCTCATCCGCGCCGCGTCCTCGTCGTCGAGTGCGCCTCGCACCGTCACGATGTATCGTCGCACGATCGCGTGCGACGGATCCGTCAGGTAGTTCGCAAGCAGCGTGTCGGTCGTCAGCAGCAAGAGCCCGGTACTCGCCATGTCGAGCCGTCCGACGGTGACGAGCGATTCCGCTGTGTCGCCGAGTACATCGAATACGGTGGGCCTGCCCTCGGGATCGCGCCGAGTGGTGACAACACCTTTCGGCTTGTGGAAGGCAATCGCGCGCCACTCCCGCGCCGGCGGCTTTGCGCCGTCAACTGTGATCGAGCCGTGCTCCGGGGCGACGAGGTGTGCAGCGTCGCGGACGATGCGCCCGGCGACTCGGACTCGGCCGTCAGCGATCAGTCGCTTCGCTTGTGATCGCGATGCGATTCCCAGCTTCGAGAGTGCTCGATCCAGGCGGCTCATCATTTCACACTAACCGGAACGCTGGCTCGACGTCCAAGGTCTACATGACCCGCGATCTCACCTACGCCGTGCGAAGTCTAAAGAAATCGCCCGGTTTTACCGCTGTGGCGGTGTTGACCCTTGCATTAGGCATCGGCGCCAACACGGCGATCTTCAGTGTGATCAACAGCGTCATCCTGCGTCCACTCCCGTATCGACAGCCCGATCGGCTCCTGTTCCTTTGGTCGACCGCGTCGATGATGCACGAACCGCTGACGCCTGCTCGACTCGTCGATTTTCGCGACCAGTTGAGGTCGGTGAGCGCAATCGCAGGCATCAGCCATATCCCACTCAATCTCAGCGGCATGGGTGAGCCCGAGCGGCTTGACGCGTCGAGCGTGTCTTCGAGCTTCTTCGACGTTCTCGGCGTGCCTGCGCTGCTGGGAGATCCTTTTCACGCCGGCCGCGCAGACGATCGAGCCGTCGTGCTGAGCTATCGGCTGTGGGCGCGGCGTTTTGGCTCCGATCCGGGCATCGTCGGACGTCAAATCACGCTGAACGGAACTCCGCGAACGGTGGTCGCCGTGATGCCGCAGGAATTCGAGTGGCCGGCAATCACGCCGACGCCCGGCAGGGCCGCGGGACCGCAGTTGTGGATTCCGGGAGCCTCCCGTGACCTCCCGAGAACACCAACCGATCGCCCCGATCAGGATTTGTCAGCGAACCGCACTACTGGCTATGTCCGTGCGGTCGCGCGTCTGAAAGGCGGTGTCACCGTGGAACAAGCGCAGCGTGAAGCGGACATGATTGCTGCGCGAATCGGCCAGATGCATCCCGACACAGACGGCGCCCGTGGCGCGCTTATTGTGCCCCTTCATACCCAATTCTATGGGCCGTTACAACGGACGCTTCTCATTCTTGCCGGCGCTGTTGCGCTGGTGCTCGCGATTGCCTGTGCCAATGTTGCGAGCTTGCTGCTCGGGCGCGGAACCGCCAGACGAAAAGAGATCGCCATTCGGCTCGCGCTCGGCGCGGCGCGGTCACGTGTTGTCGGTCAGATGCTCATTGAATCGATCGTGCTCGCCATTGCTGGCGGCGCCTGTGGACTTGTACTCGCGTGGTGGGCCCAGTCGTCGCTGATTGCACTTGGCCCACCTGAATTCCTGCGGATGAGCAACGTTCGCATAGATTTTGGAGTGCTGACCTTCACGGGTGCGCTATCGATTGCGACGGGTCTTCTCTTCGGCATCCTGCCGTCGATCCAGGTGGCCGGTGAGAACGTGACGCGCGACCTCCACGATGGAGGCACCCGGACGTCGACGGGTCCGCGATTGACGCGCACGCGTGACGTGCTCGTCACCCTTCAGTTGGCAGTGTCGCTCGTCCTGCTGGTTGGCGCGATCCTGCTCCTTCGCAGCTTCGCGGCGCTTGTTCACGTCGACACGGGGATTGCGACTCACAATCTGCTGACGTTCAACATGTTCCTCAGCGCAACGCGTGCCGCGTCGCCGGCACAGCAGACGGCGTTCTATGAACAGGTGCTCGAGCGCATACGCAGTCTTCCGGACGTCATGGCGGCAGGGGCTGCGGTGACGCTTCCCATTGGCGGCGACGATTTCGCTGCATCGTACACAATCGAGGGCCGCGCGTTGCCAGTCGTGGGTCATGAACCATCGGCCGGATATCAGGTGGTCACGCCCGGCTACTTTTCGGCAATGGGAATACCGATCATCACCGGTCGCGATTTCAATACGAGCGACGTCCGCGGTGGCGCGCCCGTGGTTCTCATAAATCACACGCTGGCTCAGCGCGAGTGGCCGGCGCAGGATCCGATCGGACGTCGCATGCGTGTCGGCGCAGACGGCCCATGGATGACAGTCATTGGCGTCGCCGGCGACATCCGCCACATGGGTCCGGCAGTCCCTCCACGCGCCGAGTTCTACCAGCCGTACACCCAGCGCTCGTTTTCATTCATGGCATTCGTCGTCCGCACACATCAGGATCCGGCAGCGGCGGTGTCGAGAATCCGTTCGCAGATCACCCAGCTGGATCCAACGCAGCCGATTGCCAACGTTGCGACCATGGATGAACACGTCGAGCGCGCGCTATCGCGGCCGCGTTTCATGTCGACGCTGATTGCAGTATTCGGCGCAGTTGCGCTCGGGCTGTCGCTTGTTGGCGTGTATGGCGTGATGGCGTACTCGGTCACTCAGCGCACGCGCGAGATTGCCATTCGGATGGCGCTCGGAGCCCGTACCGCCACCGTCGTCGGTCTGATCCTTTCCAAGACCGCGCGGCTGACCGCCGTTGGCCTTGTGGTCGGCCTGTTCGGCGCGGTCGCGCTTTCGCGCGTCCTGTCCGGTCTCCTCTTCGCCGTGCGTCCGTCCGATCTGCCGACGTTTTTCTTCGCGTCGCTGTTGCTCGGTGCGGCCGCGCTCGCCGCCGGTGCCGTTCCCGCCATTCGAGCGACTCGGATCGATAGTATTGAAGCATTGAAGATGTAGGATGAACCCGGCCGGGCCCATCAAGCGTCTCAAATACCGGGCCTATCTTCGCGCCACGGGTACGGATGTATGCTGAGGGGCGTTGCTCATGGGTTGGATTCGGCTTCCGCAACACACCGCGCGTGACGCGCGTCATTTCGATGATTTACGTAGAGGAGTGCGAAGATGTCTATCCGTATCGGAGATCAGGCGCCGAATTTCAAGGCGCAGACTACGGAGGGGCCAATCGATTTTCATCAGTGGATTGGCGACTCCTGGGCAGTGTTGTTTTCACACCCAAAGGATTTCACGCCGGTCTGCACAACCGAGCTTGGGTACATGGCGAAGCTGAAGCCAGAGTTCGACAAGCGCGGCGTCAAAATCATCGGCCTCAGCGTGGATCCGGTCGACAAGCACACGCAGTGGGCCCAGGACATCAAGGAGACGCAGGGGCACGCCCCGAACTATCCAATGATCGGCGACACCGATCTGAGCATTTCGAAGGCCTACGACATGCTGCCCGCCGACCTTGAAGGCTCGTGTGAAGGCCGCACGCCGGCTGACAATCAGACCGTTCGCAATGTTTTCGTGATTGGCCCCGACAAGAAAGTGAAATTGCAGATCGCCTATCCGATGACGACCGGCCGCAATTTCGACGAAGTTCTCCGCGTCATCGACTCGCTGCAGCTCACCGCCAAGCACAAGGTCTCAACCCCGGTTAACTGGAAGAACGGCGAGGATGTGATCATCGCCGGGTCGGTTTCGGATGACGAGGCGAAGAAGACGTATCCGAGCGGTTGGAAATCGCCGAAGCCGTACATCCGGATCGTTCCGCAGCCGAGGTAAGAACGGCGAGGGAAAAGGGATCTTCTAGCCTTCCCTTTTTCCTTCTCCCTTTGTCCTTATCCCTTCTTCAGAGTCCTCGATCTCCGCCAACAGGCAAAGAAACTCGCCGAGTATCATCGCCGTCGCTCCCCACACCTGGTGCCCGAGAAGATCGAAGTACGGATACTCCACCGCAATGCCCTCGCGGATTCTCGTGCCTTGACGGATCCTCGATGCATCTCGCAGATGATCGAGAGAGACCTCGATGATCTGCTCCACTTCGCCAGGTGCGGGCATAAAGTCCGGCCGCCGATCTGTCACGCCGACGACGGGATGTAAGGTGAAACCGCTGACGATGACATGCACTGGTGTCAGCTCGCCGAGGATACGAACAGTGACCGGATCGACCCCAGTTTCTTCGGCGGCTTCGCGCAGCGCTGCTTCTGCCAGCGTCTCCCCTGGATCCGTCGCGCCACCGGGAAGACTGATTTGGCCGGGATGTCTCGTGAGTCCGCTGGCGCGAACGGTTAGCGCGACGGCGGGTCCGGTCTCGTGCGGATAGAGCAACAACAACGCCGCCGCCTGGCGCGGCTGCACGGGAATCTGCCCCGTGCGCCAGGCGTTGCGGAGCAATTCAGGCGCGAAGCGCATTTGCGCCTCGATCCCGGGCAGCGTCTCATTCAGACGCGCTCTCAGCGCCGTTTCAATCTCGCGTAGCGGCACAGCGGTTCCAGTATGCCTGTAGTATGGGGTGATGTCCGCATTTCCCCGCATCGACAAAACCGTCGGTTCTGAGACGCTCGAGTTGGTACGCGGCTGCACGTTCGACGACTTCATCCTGTCACCGCAGCGGAGCGTGCTCGTGCGCCGCGATCCAGCCGCGATTGACCTTTCCTCCCGGCTGTCGCGCCGGATCACGCTGAAGCGCCCGATCGTCTCGGCCAACATGGATACCGTGACGCGTGCGCCGATGGCCATCGTGCAGGCGGAGGAAGGGGGGATCGGAATCATCGATCGCGGCTTTCGTTCGGGCGAGATCGAGCCGCAGGTGCGTGAAGTCGAGAAGGTGAAGCGGACACAGCACGGTGTCATCCGCGATCCGTGGAGTATTCGCGCTGACGCCTCGCTCGACGAGGCCGCCGCATTGATGGAGCGCACCCGCGTCGGCACGCTCGTCGTGGTCGACGAGTCTGGCCGGCTCACGGGGCTTCTCACCGAACGCGACATGCGTTTTGTGACGCGACGAGGATCGCGAGTGGCGGATCGCATGACGCTGCGGAACCAGCTGGTCGTGCACGAGGGGCCGATCGAGCCGGATGAAGCGGAACGCCTCATGGTCCAGCGAAAGATCAAGAAGCTGCCGCTCGTCACCAAAGACGGGAAACTTATCGGCCTGATCACCGCTCGCGATCTCGTGCGGCAGCGCCGGATGCCGTTCGCCACGCGCGATGGCCAGGGCCGTCTGCGTGTCGGCGCCGCGATCGGCGCGACCGGGGATTACCTGGAACGCGCCGCGGAACTGCTTGGCGCCGACGTCGACGTCATCGTCATCGATATTGCCCACGGTCATTCGATTGTGATGGAGCGGGCGATCGCGGAGTTCCGCAAACGATTTGGCGATGCGGAAATGATTGCCGGCAATGTCGCGACCACCGACGGCGCCAGGTTCCTGCTCGATCGCGGCGCCGATGGAATCAAGGTGGGCATCGGTCCCGGCGGCGGGTGCACGACGCGGGTGACGACGAGCTTCGGCGTGCCGCAGGTGCAGGCGCTGCTCGAGTGCCGGCTCGCCCTTCGCGATTCTGAGGTCCCGATCATTGCCGACGGAGGAGTGCGCCGGCATGGCGCACTGATCGAGGCGCTGTTGTTCGGCGGCGATTGCACCATGCTGGGGAGTGCCTTTGCAGGCACTGAGGAAGCGCCGGGTGAGGTCGTGCACAAGTCGGTGGTACTTCCCGAGTCGCAGAAAACGGTCAAGGTTCCATTCAAGGTGCTTCGCGGTATGGCATCGCTCGAAGCGATCCGCGATCGACTCGATGTCGAAGATGCCGACCAGGTGGAACTCGAGGCCATCGGCGCGGAGGGAATGGAAATCAGCGTGCCGGCGCGCGGTTCCGCGCGCACCATCGTCCGCGAAATGATTAAACATATCTGCTCGTCGGTCAGTTACGGTGGGGCCTCATCGCTTGCAGAGCTTCGCGAGATGTTCTGGAAAAACCCGACGAAATACCTGGTCAGGCAATCTCCGTCGGCTCGGCGGGAGTCGTACGAGCGATGAACGGCGGCGCCAGTTCACGCCGAGTCACCACGGGATGAAGGTGGCGGCGATTAACCGTGGTCGAGGAGAGTGACCAGGTCGGAAGGCGCGTCAATGAACGATTCGTCGCCGCGGAAATCATCAGGCGCGAACCGGTATCCAAAACCATAACGCGCAAGACAAATCGGCGCGTCGGCGTTGCGAGCCGTTGCGAGATCAACAGGCGAGTCGCCAACGAGAAGGACGGACGCCAGAGGTGCACCGACCAGGCCAGCAAGGTGCGCCAGGCCCGCAGGCGACGGCTTCCGGCCGAACGGCGTGTCTCCTCCGATCGTCTCGCGGAAATACTCG
Organism: Vicinamibacterales bacterium; assembly: GCA_035758845.1. Classification (GTDB taxonomy): domain Bacteria; phylum Acidobacteriota; class Vicinamibacteria; order Vicinamibacterales; family 2-12-FULL-66-21; genus JALZOC01. The sequence continues at coordinate 27,097 of DASTVZ010000086.1, read as the reverse complement.
CGCAGTCCGAGGCCCACGAGTACGCGGTCGGTTGCATATCCGGGCTTGTTGGTCAGGACAGCCAATGGCCCGCGTGCCGCGAGCGCTTGAAGGGTCTCGACCATTCCTGGATACGGGCGGGTGTGATCCAGCAGATGCGCATTGTAGTGAGCAAGAAACCGATCGAGTGCACCTGGGGTTTGCGGATCCAGACCCGACGCCGTCAGGGCTCGGCGCACGAGCACCGCGGCTCCTTCCCCGACCATTGAAACGATCTGCGGATCCGGGAGCCGGCTGACGCCCAACTCTGCCAGCAACGCATTGACTGCATTGGCGAGATCGGCACTCGAGTCGACGAGGGTGCCATCGAGGTCGAACACGACCAGACGAATGTCATTCATTCCAGCGGAGGGGAGTCGGTTTTTGGTTTTGGGTTTTGGGTTTTGGGATTTTCGTCTTTGGTTTTGGTTCTTCGTTTTCGAGTTTTCGGATTCACCCAACACCACAAACCTCAAAACCAAGACATAAAACCAAGACCTAAAACCAAAAACGAAAGACGAAAAACTGACGTGCAAGGTAATCCGTGTCTGCAGGATATCATTTGGCCCTGGAGGGTCGATGAGCGGATCGCGGCTATGCCTGCGCGCGGCGGCTGTGGCAATTGCGGCATCCAGCGCGCTCATCGCGCTGAGCGCGCAATCGAGACGTGCCGATGCGGATTTTCTGCGGGCCGCGTACGAGTTGTACTTCTCGATGCAACGCTCCTCTCCCTACGCATCGTTGAAGTGGCAATCGCTCGGTCCGACCAACATCAGTGGACGAGCGACCGACATTGCCGTGGCCGAGCGCTCCGGGACGCGGCGGATCTACGCCGGCTACGCGACGAGTGGCATCTGGGCCACCGACGACCACGGAGCGACCTGGCAACCAATATTCGAAAACCATGCGTCGACAAGCATCGGCGATCTCGCAGTTGCGCCATCCAACCAGGATGTGCTTTGGGTCGGCACCGGCGAAGCGAACATCTTCCGCGCATCAATGCCCGGGGTCGGCGTCTACAAATCTGCTGACGCAGGACGCACGTTCACGCACATGGGGCTCGCCGACACCCAGACCATCGCACGCATTCTCGTCCATCCCACGAACCCCGACATCGTTTACGTGGCAGCGTCCGGCCATGAATGGACGGATAACGAGAACCGCGGCGTCTTCAAGACTGTCGACGGTGGCCGCACATGGAAGAAGGTGCTCTACCGCAGCCCCCGGACGGGCGCGATCGATCTCGTTATGGACCCGGCCAACCCGAACACGCTGTACGCGGCGATGTGGCAGCGCGTCCGGCGCAAATGGAGCGATCCCCGCGTTGAGCCGGGCTATGGCGAAAGCGGGATCTGGAAAACAGTCGACGGCGGTCAGGCGTGGACCGAGATCAATGCAGGCCTTCCTCCGGCGCAATACCGGGGCCGTATTGGCATCGACGTCTCACGCTCGATCCCGAACGTGTTGTATGCGTTCGTCGACAGCTATGAACCGGGTTCGCCGCCGCGCGAGGGAGAGCGCGACGCCTACGAACGCCCCATCCTGGAAGCGCGCATTCGCGGAGCGGAGATCTATCGCACCGACGATCGAGGATCGACCTGGCGCAAGGTTTCGGAGAGCAACGCGTTCATGTCGGCGCACTCCGGAACCTACGGGTGGGTGTTTGGCCAGATACGTGTCGACCCGAAGGACGACAAGACGATCTACACGCTCGGTCTCGGCCTCAACGTTTCACATGACGGCGGTAAATCGTTTTCGCCGATTCGCGGGACCCACGGCGATCACCACGGTCTGTGGGTCGATCCTGACAACTCTGCGACGATTTACAGCGCGAACGACGGCGGCGTGTATCTCTCTGCGGATGCTGGCGCAACGTGGAAATTTGCCGTATCGGCTGGTGGCGCGCAGTTTTACAACGTCACACTCGACAACAGCACTCCCGCGTGGGCCTATGGATCCATTCAGGATGTTGGCAGCCGCCGCGGCAAGATCGATCTCACGACTGGCCGGGATCGAATTCCCAGCGTTGAGTGGACCGCGGCGCCTGGCGGTGAGGGATCGTTTCACGCAGTGGATCCGGAAAACCCGTCGATCGTTTACTCGCATAGCTACTACGGCAACTTCACTCGGCAGGACCTGAGCATTCCGGCGCCCGCGCGGCGCGGCGGTTCGCCCGCAGCCGAAGCGACTGCCGGGCAAAGCCAGCCGTCGAACCGGCCACGGCGAAGCACTCCGATCCGTCCGCTGGAGGACGATCTGCGCGCGCAGTGGCTGGCTCCGATTCTCGTGTCGCCGCACCGCGCTGCGACGATCTACGCGGGCTACCAGTCCGTATTCCGGTCGCGCGATCGCGGCGCAACCTGGGATCGGATCAGCGCCGACCTCACCGGCAACGATCCAGCTCGAATGCTCCGCAAGAGTTCCAGCGAAATCCCGTTTCAGACGGTCGTGGCGCTCGCCGAGTCGCCGCGAAAACCGGGATTGCTTTACGCAGGAACCGACGACGGTCACCTGCACGTGACGATGGATGATGGGAAACGCTGGTCGGAGATCACTGCTGCGTTGCGGAATCGCAAATGGATCTCGCGCGTCGTTCCTTCACAGCATGCCGAAGGCACGGTGTATGTGGCACAGCGCGGCCGGGAAGATGACGATTTCAGCGGCTATCTCTACAAATCGGTCGACTACGGAGGCACGTTCACCAGCATCGTGGGAAACATTCCAGCCGGTTCGGTGAACGTCATCCGCGAAGATCCGACTGACCCGAACACGCTCTATGTGGGGACAGACTTTGGCGCGTTTATTTCCATTGATGGAGGACGTAACTGGCGCGTGCTGGGAGGGAACCTTCCCTCGGTGCAGGTGTCCGACTTGCAGTATCACTCCCGCGATCGCGTCATTGCGATCTCGACCTACGGTCGCGGGATGTGGGCGCTGGACGCGACCCAAATCACGAAGTAGACCCGCGCAAATGTGGAGCTTCAGGACGGGGCTGTGCATTATCTGTGAGGCTGAACCATACGTGGCGAGCTGATCTCCGCCCGTTTTGCGCCTTCAGGAATGATGAGGTTTCTCCTGACGCTCCGAGGCTGGGAACTCGCGAGCCTCGTCTCGTTCGTCTATACCGCACTCGTTGCCGCCTTCTTTCGAAGAGGACTGCCTCCTTCCACCAGAATCCGCGCCGTCGGTGGCTCGGTCGCGGGCCTCTTGCTGACCGCGGCATCAGCGCTGGCGCCATTTCACCTGCTGCTGCATGGCTGGTTACTCCCACCGGCGTTGCTCTTACTTGGTTACTGGACGAGCGGTCTGCTCTTTGTCGCACCGATGAAGCAGATCGAGAAGCTGTTTGCGCTGGTTGATCGTCTCGTCGACGTCCGTCGGGTTGGATCGCTGGCGCCCGTGACTGTGGCGGAGTTTCTGGAATTCTCATATGCCGCGGTGTTCGTGCTCATCCCTGTCGCTCTTGCCCTTCATCTCGCTCTCTCCCCGGCACCCGACAGCGATCGATTCTGGACCGTCATTCTCGTAACAGATTTCATTTGTTTCGCCGCACTTCCTTGGATCCAGACCCGTCCGCCGCGTGCGCTCGAGGCAGGCGAGCCGTGGTCATCATCGTTCCGCAGCTTCAATCTGAGGTGGCTCGGCAGCGCCAGCATTCAGGTCAACACCTTCCCAAGTGGTCATGCGGCTGAAGCGGTGGCGGCAGCGCTCCTGGTCTCCAATCTGCGGCCGTCCGTGTTCATCTGGATGCTGTTCAACGCGGCAGCCGTATCTGCGGGTGCGGTGTTCGGCCGATATCACTACGCGATCGATGCATTCGCCGGCTGGCTGGTCGCGATTGCTGTCTGGTTGGTTCTGATGCACTAGAATCGAACGATGCCCCGAAGCATCGTCGCGGCATTGATTCTGGGTGGCGCGCTCCTGTTCGCCGCCACCATCCCTGTTCTCTCCTTCGTTCGCCAGGACGTCGACTACGAGGCGGTCTACGCACAAGGTACGGCCTTCGCGGATTTTCTCGAGAAGGCCCGAGCGCATCGTGAAGAGTGGCGTGCCAACTACAACGATGCCACGGTCAGCGCATCGCTGGTCACCAGGATGCGGGCACTACCCGCAAAACGGCATCTTCTCGTCGTCGCGGAAGACTGGTGCTCGGATTCGCTGAACACGGTCCCGTACATCGCCCGGCTGGTCGACGGAGGAGCCGAGCGTCTCGACATGCGGGTCGTCAACCGTGAAATCGGCAAGGCGGTGATGGAAGCGCACCGCACCCCGGACGGACGCACCGCCACACCAACCATAGCGATTCTTGACGAGGACTGGCACCTCCTTTCCACCTGGACGGAGCGGCCTTCCTCGGTTCAGGCATGGTTCCTGGAGAAACAGAAGACCACGATGCAGAAACCTCTCCACGACGAACTCCTTGCGTGGTACCAGAACGACGCGGGAAAGACGACCATTCTCGAAATCGCCGGCCTTTTGGAGCGCTGACATGTTGTATGCGGTCGTCCTTACTATTCATTCGTGGCTGCGCTGGGGTGTGCTGCTGGCCGGTCTCGTTGCATTCGTGCGCTCAGCCCTCGGCGCATCGCGTCGCGCCGCATGGACGCCCGCCGACGAGCGAGCGGGCTTCTGGTTCAGCACGGTTCTCGATGCGCAATTTCTCCTCGGCCTCGTCCTCTATATCTTTCTGAGTCCGTTCACGCATGCCGCGTTTCGTGACATCGGCGGAGCGATGGGCAATTCGGGTCTGCGATTTTGGGCCGTCGAACACGTTTTCGGGATGGTCATCGGTGTTGCACTTGTTCATGTCGGTCGCGTTCGTGGCCGCAAGGCCGACTCGCTCCGGCGGCACCGGGTCATTGCGATTTTCTTCGGGCTCGCGCTTGTCGCGATTCTCGTGTCCAACCCGTGGCCAGGGATGCCTGCCGGTCGTCCTCTCTTGAGGTGGTAGATGCGCGCGTTCTTTGCCGCCGCGCTAGCGGCTTCGTTGTCCTTTGCTTCTCAATCACCCGGTGCTCAAGGCCGACGGCCGATGACGATTGACGATCTGCTCGCCGCCGTTCGCGTCACCGACCCTCAGGTGTCGCCCGATGGCTCACGGGTGATTTTCGTGCGCACGACCACAAACCTGACGTCTGGCGATCGCAACGCTGACATCTGGAGCGTCCCAGCGGATGGATCAGGTCCCGCGAAGGAACTCATCGCCGGCAGCAAGACCGACAATACGCCGCGGTTCTCGCCCGACGGCCGTGCTATCGCGTTTATCTCGACACGTGATGGAGCGCCGCAGGTGTATATGGCTGACGTAAAGGGAGGCAACGTTCGTCGCATCACCAACTTGTCGATGGGTGTTCAGCCGCCGCTCGTATTCTCGACCGACGGGTTGCGTGTCGCTTTTGTTTCCGATGTCTACCCGGATTGCTCCGACGAGGCGTGCAACAAGCGGCGGAATGAAGAGGCGGAAAAGGACCCGGTCAAGGTTCACCGCCTGACACGTTTGTTGTATCGACATTGGGATGAATGGCGCGAGAACGTGCGTCACCATATCTTCGTCGCCGAAGTGGAAAGTCGTCAGGCAATCGATGTGACGCCTGGAGACTTCGATTCCCCTCCGGGACAGCAAGAGGATGGGGCGATTGCGTTTTCCCCGGATGGGCGTGAAATTGCATTCGCATCCAACCGCGAAGGAGGCGATCGCGAAGCGTGGACGACGAACCACGACATCTGGATTGTTCCCTCTACGGGTGGCAGTGTGAAGAAGATCACGACGAATCCAGCATCTGACCTGCAGCCGCTGTTCTCTCCTGATGGCCGCACGCTGTTCGTCCGGGCCCAGCGCCGCCCCGGTTTCGAGTCCGACAGGTGGTATCTCGATGCGTACGATCGCGCGACCGGAACCAAACGCACGGTTTTTACATCACCTGACATCTCGGCAACGGATTACGCGCTGTCGCCGGATGGGTCGACGATCTGGTTCACGGCCGCCCAACAGGGTCACGAGGATCTATTCAGCGTTCCAAGCGCAGGTGGTGTTCCGGTTCGTGTCGCCGGTGGCGTCGGATCCGTAACCGCTCCACGCCCTGCCGGTTCGTTCGTGGTGGTGTCCCGGTCGTCGCTGACGGCTCCGGCGGAAATCTTCCGCGTGTCGGGCGACGGAAAATCGACAACGGCGCTGACGCACGAAAACGCGCCATGGCTCAAGGAGGTGGCCTTTTCACAACCGGAGAGTCTGACCGCAACCAGCACGACTGGTCAGAAAGTTCAGTACTGGCTTTTCAAACCACCCCAATTCGATCCGGCGAGGAAGTATCCCGTCGTGTTCCTGATTCACGGTGGACCGCAAGGAGCCTGGGACGATGCCTGGTCGGCGCGGTGGAATCCGTCGCTGTGGGCAGCGCAAGGATGGGTGATCGCGGCACCGAATCCGCGTGGGTCATTCGGCTTTGGCCAGCAGTTCGTCGATGACATCAGCGGTGATTGGGCCGGTCGCGTGATGACCGACATCGACGCGGTCGTCAACGCCGTGGCGAAAATGCCGTTCACCGATTCACAACGAATGGGTATCGCTGGAGCGAGCTACGGCGGCTACGCGGTCAACTGGATGCTCGGTCACACCAACCGCTTCAAGGCCGCGGTGACGCACGACGGAGTGTTCAACCTGGAGTCGATGAGCATGGCGACCGAAGAACTCTGGTTCCCCGACTGGGAGTTCGGCGGACCGCCGTGGAATGCAAAGGCGCGCGCGCAGTTTGCGAAGTCGTCGCCGCACTTGTTCGCACACAACATCCGGACGCCGACGCTCATCATCACGAACGAACGCGACTTCCGTGTTCCTGTCGATCAGGGACTGCAGATGTTTACGGTGCTTCGCCGCAACGGAGTTCCAAGTGAAGCCCTCGTCTTTCCAGACGAGGGCCACTGGGTGATGAAGGCACTGAACAGCCGCACGTGGCACGAAGCCGTGTTCGGCTGGATGAAAAAGTACCTGGCTACTTCTTCGTAATTCTGACGCCGCCGTTTGACGTCCGCACGCGAAGCGTCGGGCCGCCGCTCCCAAGATCGGTTGAGAACGATTGACCGATCGTTCCCTGAAACGTGACCGGAAAATCGAGCCGGATGTTGCCGTTCCTCGTGCCGGTCTCGAGGTGCGCGTTGTATTGTGCTGGAATTGCCAGGCGAACGCCGCCGTTGGTTGTCTGAAGGTCGAGCCCTGCACCGTTCCACGTTGTGCCGTCGAGATCGACCTCGATGCCTCCATTCGTGGTGCGGCCTTCGACGTCCCCCGCCATTCGCGACAGCTTCACACCACCATTGGTCGTTCGCAATTCGACGCGACTGTCCACGGCACTCACGGTGATTCCGCCATTCGTCGTCGTCAGCGTCAACGGCGTGCGCGTGGGAACCGCCAGTCGGTAGCTCACGTGCCAGCCTTCGCGCCGTCCAAGCCCTCGAGGACCGTCCGCGTCCACGCGCACCGCTGTTGCGACCACCTGCACGCGCGAGGCAATCGACTTGGCCTCCTCTTCGGTCGCAGCAGTCGCCACGACGCGCGCCTGTACGTGGATATCGCTGCGGGACGATCCTTCGACAGAGATTCCACCGTTCGGCGCTGCATCGACCGTCAGCGCCCCTCCTGAGGCTGGCACCGTGTACTCTCGAACCTCACAGAATCCCGCCCGGTCATCCCCCCAATTCTCATCCGCGCACCAGTCGGTGCCCGCGGCGCGCCGCTGAGCCGCCAGGGGTCCACCGACCAGTAACACGGCCGCCATCACGACGCCTATCCCCTTGACAGATGCTGATTTCGTCATTGCCGAGACCTCTTCAATGAATTCCGTGGCCGTAGCAGGGCCTTCGCGAGCGTCTGCCGGTCTGCCAGAGCCTTTGACGAGATGAACCCCCGCCGCGTTGATCGGACGCCGCGATTTCCTGCGTTATCATGACCAAACACCTCGCGTGCAGCTCGAGCTTCCGTTTCTCCTCGCTCCGGCGATTGAACCGGCTCGATCCGGGTTTTCAATCGAGTTCGTCCGTATCCGGCGGGCCCGCCGCTACATCGTCCGCGTCCGTCACGACGGGAGCGTGCGGGTCACCATTCCGCGCGGTGGATCGCGCGCCGAAGGCGCACGATTCCTTCAGCGGCAGGCGAAATGGATCGAGCAGGAGCGGAGGCGCGTGCTCGAAGCACACGTCACCCCCTCGTGGATCGATGGCGCGACCATGATGCTGCGCGGTGAGCTCGTCAACCTCAAGGTGCGGCACGACGCGCAAGGTCGCGCGACGGTTCGTTACGGGGACCGTTCAGTGGCGCTTTTGCGACCCGAGACCAGTATTCGCGGCTGTATCGAAGCGGATCTGCGCGTGCTTGCGCGGGAGGAAATCGGCAGACGTTTGTACGAACTCGCGGCTGAACACCAACTCGTCGTGTCCGGCTTCACAATTCGCAATCAACGGTCCCGTTGGGGGTCCTGTTCGCGCGCCGGACGAATCGCGCTCAACTATCGTTTGATTCAGATGCCTCCGGCCGTGAGCGACTACGTCATCCTGCACGAGCTGATGCACCTGAAGGAGCAGAATCATTCGCGCAAATTCTGGCGTCTTGTCGAGAGTGTGTGTCCGGATTTTCGCCACGCGGAAAAGTGGCTGCGCCGGCATGGGCCGGGTCTATTGTGAAAGCTGAAGCTTGCCGACGTTAAGGGTCCAAGTTGAAATTGCAAGGAACGCGCTGCACGTTACGTCTCTGGCGCATGGACGATGCGGAGTCGCTCGTCCGGCACGCGAATAACATCAACGTCGCGCGACAGCTCAGGGATCGATTCCCGCACCCGTACTCACGCGCGAATGCGAGTGCGTTCCTGAAAGCCGCGACATCGACGCCAGAAGCCTCGAATCTTGCAATTGAAGTCGACAGTTACGCGGTCGGCGCCATCGGATACGTCGCAGGGATGGATGTCGAACGATTTTCTGCAGAAATCGGCTATTGGCTCGGTGAGGCGTACTGGGGGAAGGGCATTGCGACCGAGGCGTTGATCCTGATGACGGCGCACGTGTTCGAGTCGATGAACATGCTGCGTCTCTTCGCGCTGCCATTTGCCGATAACCCCGGTTCACTACGCGTGCTCGAAAAGGCGGGCTACGTTCGTGAAGCGATCCTGCGGTCGAGCAGCGTCAAGTACGGTCAGCCCCGGGATCAGTTGTTGTACGCGAGGGTGAACGAGAACTGGCGGGGAGTCAGCGTGTAACGATCGACGCGGGAAAATCGCGCGCCTTTTTGACCTGTTCCGCCTGCCACAGATGGCGCCGATCGTGCGCTGCGATCACAAATAGTCCGGTTGCAATGCTGAACCTGACCAGCGGCAGGAATGGATTCTTGAACCGCGCGCGATTGGCATCGATCGTCGCGGCGTCGAGGAGCAATTGACGGACGAGATCGTGCCCGGCGCGATATCCCTCGAGGATGATGTGTCGCTCTTTTGCTGGCGCCGGCGTTGACTGACGTGGCGCGCGCAACCGCCGTTTGACGGGCGGCTCCATCGACTGCACAAACTTTCCGCCGATGAATCCGGGTTTCGCCGGTCCCTGACGGGTTGAGCCTCGGGAGCGCGCAGCCTCAATCCCGCTCCGAATCGCCCTCCCATACACGACGTTCATGATGCCCAGATGATCGAGACACTCGGCGATACTCCACCCTTCACCCCCTCGCGGGCGCCAGTAGAACTGCTCATCGGTGCATGAGTCGGCGATCGCTGCACCTCGCCGATCAGCCTCGTCGATGTTGTCAAAGATGCGCTGGAGTTCTGGGGGCAGATTCATGTCTTCTATTCTGAATCACTATTCACTAAAGCACTGATCGTGAAACTCCAATCCTTGAATCCTGAATCCTTGGATGCGAGGATGCGAGGATCAGGGATTCAGGATGAGTGATCAGTGATGAGTGATTCCAGGTTCCCCTCCGCCCTGAGGGCCCTTCATTCGCGCAATTATCGATTGTTCGTTGTCGGTCAGCTGATCTCGCTCATCGGCACATGGATGCAGAGCGTCGCGCAATCATGGTTGATTTACCGGCTGACGGGATCGGCGGCTCTCCTCGGGTTGATCGGATTTGCCGGGCAGATTCCAATCTTCGTGCTCGCCCCGCTTGGCGGAGTGATCGCGGATAGATTGAACCGGCATCGCGTATTGATTGCGACGCAGAGCACGATGATGGTCCTGGCCTTCGTGCTCGCTCTGCTGACCCTGACCGGTGTCGTCCACGAGTGGCACATCTTCTTTCTCTCGGCCCTTCTTGGGATCGCGAATGCCTTTGATATCCCGACGCGGCAGGCGTTCCTCGCCGAGGCGGTCCGCCGGGAAGACATTGTCAATGCGATTGCCTTGAACTCGTCGATGCTGAACGGCGCGCGGATCGTCGGCCCCGCGATCGCCGGACTGGTGGTCGCGGCATTTGGCGAGGGCTGGTGCTTCCTGTTGAACGCGATCAGTTACATCGCGGTGATTGGCGCGCTTTGGATGATGCGCGTTGATGCCGTACCGCACCCCCACGCCCACGTGTCTGCCTGGGACAGCATCGTCGAGGGATTTGCGTACTCGTGGAATACGACACCCGTCCGCGCGTTGCTGTTGTTGCTTGGCCTGGTGAGTTTGATGGGCATGCCGTATAGCGTGTTGATGCCGGTTATCGCCGCTGGCGTGCTGGGCGGGGGTCCAAATGCCTACGGCCTGCTGATGTCAGCGTCTGGGGTTGGCGCGCTGGCCGGCGCGGCGTTGCTGATGTTCCGTCGCCACGTCCGCGGTCTCGGTCGATGGGTGGCGGTCTCTGCCGCCAGCTTCGGGATCAGCCTGGTTGCGTTTTCATTCTCGCGCCGACTGTGGCTCTCGGCGGTTCTGCTCGTGCCCGCCGGGTTTTTCATGATGGTTGCAATGGCGGCGTCGAACACGCTCATTCAGACGATGATCCCGAACCGCTTACGAGGCCGCGTCATGTCGGTCTACTCGATGATGTTCATGGGGATGGCGCCGGTTGGCGCACTTGTCGCGGGTGCACTGGCGGCGCCGCTCGGCGCGCCGGCGACGGTGGCGCTCGGCGGCGCGATCTGCCTCGGCGGCGGTCTCCTGTTCGCCGCGGGCCTGCCGCGCCTGCGCGGACCGGCACGCGAGCTCATCGTCGCGCAGCAACTCGCCGCCGGATCGCCAGCCGAGGAGGTTACGCCGTTGCAGGAATAACGACGTATAGTAATAGGCCCGTGGAATATCTCATCAAGCAGTACGGGCTCCAGCAGGGAGCGCTCGAGATTCAGTACATTGAGGAGTTCTTCCTCGATTTCCCTCGAAAGAAAACGGCATCAGAAGTCATTCAACGGCTGTCCGAGCGCGACCATCAAATCCTGATGGCGGAGGCGGCGCTGCCTGACGATCCCGGCATGATCGTGCCGGTGTCCTTCAAGGTCGCGCACGAACTCCGCGCCATCGAACGCGATCCGAAACTGGCTGACCTCGTCGCCTCGCTCGAAGACGTCGTCGAATTCGATGGCCGCCGGGTGTTGTATCACTGGATCGGAGGGACCCGCTCGGACTGGCGCGGTCAGGGACACTTTCGCGCCCTCACCGAGGAGCAGGAAGTCTGGGCGCTGGCCAACGGGTTCGACGAAATCATCGTCAAGACGAAGAACCGTTTCTATGAAATGCGCAGCACGCTCGCGCAGCTGCACTTCGACGTGATTCGCTTCGTGCAGCATCCCTTCGACGCAGGGGAGTCGAAGCTGTTTCTCAGCAAGCGGCTCGGACAGCACGTCATCGATCGGCATCGGAGCCGGCGCTCGGTGGTTCGCTCCGACTGAGCGGCCAATCGCTCATCACTGATCACCGATCGTGAATCGCTAATCCTCGAATCGTCGAATCACTGGATCATCGAATCGTCGAATCCTTCGATCATCGAATCGAATCGGTGGCCGGTCGATTTGCAACCGTCGCAAGCGCGATTCCGGCTGCGACGACAACGTTCAAGGAGTCGACTTCCTGCGCGATCGGAATCCTGACGGTGGCCGTTGCTGCGTTGATTGCCACCGCAGACAATCCCGACCCTTCCGCGCCGAGCATCAAAACGAGCTGTCGCTCTGGCGATCGATTGCTGATGTAATCGGATAGGTTCGTTGCCGAGGCATTCGGCGTCAATGCAACAACGTCTGCTCCCGCAGCCCGGATTCGAGCGAGCGTATCGAGCCACTCCTCCGTTTGTGCAAATGGCACTCTGAACGCGGCGCCCATGGATGTGCGGATGGCCTTCCGATAGAGCGGATCGCCGCTCGTACGATCGAGCAGGACGCCCTCGACGCCGAACGCCGCGGCGACGCGAAACAATCCGCCGATGTTGTCCGGATTGCCAACGCCTTCGAGCGCCAGCAGGCGGCGCGCCAAGTGAAAGCGGCTCGACGGCTCAACCGCCGTTGGACGCTCGGCGATTGCGAGGCAGCCACGGTGAAAATTGAACCCGGCGAGCTGGTTCATCAACTCCTGCTGACAGAGATAGATCGGGCAGCGAGCGGTCTCGAGGATATCGACCAGCGCCACATGCGCGGCAGGTGTGATCAGGACGGAGCGAAGGGCAAACGCGTCCGCTTCGAACAGTCGCCGGACCACAAGCCGTCCTTCTGCGACAAATAGCCCCTGCTCGAGAAGCCACCGCGGATCACCGACTCGGGTGTAATCGGCTACACGGCTATCCTGGAGGCTCGTTATCTCAATCACCGAATTCGTCGATGCACGGATTCAACGATTCAAGGATTCGAGGATGAGTGATCCACGATCAGTGATCAGTGATTAGCGATTCAATTTCTTGAGCAGCTCAATCGCGCGATTCACCTCCGCGGTGAACGCGTTGACCGCGTTGGTGACGATGGGCACGAACGATCGCGCCTCGTCCCAGCGGTTCTGCTCAATGCCTTCACGTATTGCCGGCAGCGTCTTGACCCCGTACCCGGTGTAGAGACCTGGCGCATAGACGAGATGCTTGAACCATTCTCGTTTTGGAAGGCCGGCCTCATGCCGGAACGCGCGCTCGGTGCGATACAGCGTCTCGTTCAGCGTCGCGAGCTCCGAACGGACGGCCTCGCCATCCTTGTCGATTCGTTCGAGCCGTCCGAGGGCTTTCTCGTACGACTCGGCGGCCGATGACAGTTTCGCAATTGCGGTCCGCAGCGGCCTGACATCCAGCTTGCCCGAGACACCAGGCATTCGGGCGATCTCGTCAGTGTAGCTGCCAAGTGCCGCCGCCGTTCCCTTGAACTCAAACGGCAGCACATCGGCATCCGCCAGCCGCAGGAGCGCCGTGCCGATGACCCGCGAGAGTGCAGCGCTGTGCCTGAAATCGCCGTCTGAAAAGTGTGTGAACCAGTAGTACGAATCGTAGATGGAGTGATAGACGCCGCCACCGCCGTCGCCGCCAAAACCAAGATCCAGAGACGCGACCTGAAGAAAGTCGAGAAACGCCGTGTAATCGGAGCCCGATCCCAGCGCCTCAATCGAAAGGTCGTGGCGCGACTTGATCTTCGCACGCGCGGTATCGTCAGCGGCCTGCTCGATGAGCCGTGTCCGTTTGGCATCGAGCACGCTGCCGCCGCTGCCTCGCGGATCCTTCACATCGCGCGCCACACCGTTGATGAATGCTTCAAGTGAATGCGAGCCGCCCATCGACAGCCACCCTTTTCCCGTACTGTCGCTGTTGATGTAGACGACGGCTTTTCGCGCCAGCTCCTCGCGATGCTTTTCAGCCCACTCGGTCGATCCGAGAAGGCCCCACTCCTCTCCATCCCACGACGCGATGACCATGGTGCGGCGCGGCTTCCAGCCGGATTTCAGGAGCTCGCCGAGCGCGCGCGCGGTCTCCATCAGCACGACGTTGCCGCTGGTTGGATCCGACGCGCCATTGACCCACGCGTCATGATGGTTCCCCTCGATGATCCATTGGTCCGGGAATTCCGCCCCCTCGATGCGCGCGATCACGTTGTATAGAGGACGGATCTGCCAATCGAACGTGAGTTTGAGGTGTACTTTGGCCGGGCCGGGGCCGAGGTGATACGTCAGCGGCAGCGCGCCACGCCATGTCTCCGGCGCAACCGGCCCTTTCAGGTCCTTCAACAGCGGCTGCGCATCCTCGTACGAGATCGGCAGGACTGGAATCTTCAGCAACGTCGACGCGGCACGTCGCTCGAGTCGCCGGCTTCCAGTCTCGGATGCCCACCCCGGCGACAGCGGATCGCCGGGATACAGCGGCATGTCCATGACGCTGCCTCGCTGCACCCCACGCGCCGGCCGCCACGCCCCCTGTTCGTAGACGTCTCCTTGAAAGTACCCGTCGTCGCGCGGATCAGAATAGATGATGCAACCGACTGCCCCATGTTCTGCCGCGACCTTCGGTTTGATTCCGCGCCAGCTGCGTCCGTACCTCGCAATGACGATGCGCCCTTTGACATTGACGCCAAGCTTGGCCAGCTGTTCGTAGTCTTCCGGCGTCCCGTAGTTCACGTAGACAAGATCCGCAGTCACATCGCCGTCTGCCGAGTAGGCATTGAAGGTTGGAAGCTGACCAGCATCGCCCGAATCAGGGTCGTCTGAGACAACAGGCTCTTTCAGTGTGGCGACGTGTCTGTCGGGCTCAACCAGTTCAACCACCCGCTCGGTTGGGAAAGGCATGAGCGCTTCGAACTGCTCGATGCTCGCGTTGAGTCCCCACGACTTGAACTTTCCCAACACGTACTCGGCAACTCGACGACTGCCTGGCCCACCGGCGTGATGTGGCTCGGCGGTGATTGTCCGCATGTAGTCGCGGAGATTGTCTGCGGAGGGCAACGATTGCAGGCGCTCCTCACGCTCGCGCTCGGCCGCGGCGTGTGCGCTCGTGAATCCGCGGATGCCGCTCGACTGGTCGGATCCAGCTGCGAGGGGAGCCAGCGTGAAAAGTGCGGCGAAAAGAAAAAGCTTGAGTGGTGAAACGGACAGGGTTGTTCTCACTCCGCGCAGCCGCAGCGGCCTCCGCCGCACATCGGTGCGGATGGCATCGCGCATCCATCGGATTTCGGAGATGCGACACCGACCATGCCCAGACGTGAGAGCAGCTTCGTGAGGTTCGTGCCCTCGCACGTCGGGCATGCGGCAGCGCGATCGGCAGTCACAAACGCTTCGAACGGCTTACCGCAGTCGCGACATTCGTATTCAAACAGAGGCATATCTCACACCTTGGCGACAGCGACTGACGCCGGACGAAGGACCTCGTCGCCAATCGTGTATCCGTGGCGAACGATACCCACGATGCGACCGTCGTCTTCTGGTTTGGCCGCGGGCACCGTGCTGACGGCTTCGTGCTGTGCCGGATCGAAATGCGCGCCTTCGCTGTTGACGCGTTTGACGCCGAGCGATTCGAGCTTCGAAAGAAACTGACGGCGCACCATTTCTACGCCTTGGAGCAGCGCGTCGGGAGAAGCCGTCTTGCCGGCCGCTTCGATCGCCCGGTCGAGGTTGTCGAGCACCTCGAGGAGATCCGCGATCACCTCGCGCCGCGCCCGCTCGATGTCCTTGGATATCTCCCGCCGCAGCCGGAGGCGTGATTCTTCGAATTCGCTCGCCGCTTGCCGATACTTGGCGATGTACTCTTGTGCGGTCTTGTCCTTGTCTGCCAGCTGACGCTCGAGTTCTTCGACGTACGTCGGTTTGCTCGAACGTTCGGCCGTCGACGCCGCGGCGCCATCTTCGCCACGCGCCCACCATCGACGATCGACAACCTTGACCGGAGTCTCCTCTTCTTTGGCGCTCACCAGTTCACCCGTGTGATCAGTTTGTTTTGCCGGTTTCAGCGAACGCAAAGGCGAGATGACCGTCGACGAGATCGATGGTCACGGTGCCGCCATGTTCGAGCCTGCCGAACAGAATTTCATCCGTCAGTGGATCGCGCACGTCCGTCTGGATGACGCGAGCAAGCGGACGGGCGCCATACACTGGGTCGTAGCCCTTTTCGGCCAGCCATGTGCGCGCCGCAGGCTCGAGCGTGATCGCGATCCGGCGTTCGGCCAGCTGCGCTTCCAGCTGAAGCACGAACTTCTCGACGATCGTTTCCATCACCGCCGGCGTCAACGGATCGAAGGAGACGATCGCGTCGAGCCGATTGCGGAACTCCGGGCTGAAAACCTTTTCGATCGCCTGCCGCGATCGCTGCTGCGCGGCTTTCTGCCGGCTGTCTACCGCTCGGGCAGACGCGCCCGATTCCCAGAAACCGATGCTCGCATTGCTCAGTTCTCGCGAACCGGCATTCGAGGTCATGATGACGACGACCTGACGGAAGTCAGCCTTGCGCCCGTTGTTGTCGGTCAGCGTCGCGTGATCCATCACTTGCAGAAGAATGTTGAAGATGTCGGGATGCGCTTTCTCGATTTCATCGAGAAGCAGCACCGCATACGGATGCTGGCGGACGGCATCGACGAGCAGCCCCCCCTGCTCGAACCCGACGTATCCAGGCGGTGCGCCGATCAACCGCGCGACCGCATGCTTCTCCATGTACTCGCTCATGTCGTAGCGCATGAACTCATTGCCGAGATGGAGCGCGAGCTGCTTCGCGAGTTCCGTCTTGCCGACGCCGGTAGGACCGGTAAACAGAAAACATCCCGCCGGCCGGTCCGGTTGGCCGAGACCGGCGCGTGATCGCTTGATCGCGCGGGCCACCGTCCGCACCGCCTCCGGTTGGCCGAAGACGACGCGACCGAGCGATTCTTCAAGCCCTTTGAGTCGATCCTTGTCGGAGGAGGATGCCTGCTTGGCCGGAATCCGCGCCATGCGCGCGACGACCTCCTCCATGTGCTCGACGCCAATTGCAGCGATCGGCGGCAGATCGGTCTGTGCCCCCCGCGCCGCACTCGTTTTCAGACGCATCTTCGCGCCGGCCTCATCGATCAAATCGATCGCGCTGTCCGGGAGCTTGTAATCTCGCAGGTGCCGCGCGGCGAGCTTCGCCGCCGCTTCCAGCGCGTCGTCGCTGTAATGCACCCGGTGGTGGCCTTCATATCTCGATCGAAGGCCCTGCAGGATCTTCACGGTTTCCGGGATCGACGGTTCGTCGATCGTGATCTTCTGAAGCCGTCTGGCGAGCGCGCGATCCTTTTCGATGTGCTTGAACTCTTCATGTGTCGTCGATCCAACGACACGCAGCTGGCCTGCGGTCAGGATCGGCTTGATGAGAGTGGCGAGATCCATCGTGCCACCCGTCGTGGCGCCAGCCCCTACGGTCGAATGGATCTCATCGATGAAGAGGATCGGCATCGGCCGCTTGGCGAGCGAGTTGATGACCGCCTTGAACCGCTCCTCGAAATCGCCGCGGAAGCGTGTGCCCGCGAGCAGCGCGCCGGTGTCGAGCGAGAAGACCTCCGCTCCTTCGAGAAGGTCTGGCACGTCTTCGCTCAGGAGACGGGTCGCGAGTCCCTCGGCGAGCGCGGTCTTGCCGACGCCTGCGTCACCCACGAACACCGGATTGTTCTTGCGCCGGCGGCAAAGGATCTCGATCGTGCGCTGCAGCTCCTCGGTGCGCCCGATCAATGGGTCGAGCTCACCAGCACGGGCACGGTCCGTCAGGTTCAACGCATACGCCGCAAGCGGATCGCGCGCGGTTGCGCCGCCGCGCTCTCCTTGCCCCGCCTCGGCCTCGTCGCTCCCGTGGTCGGGGCCCGAGCTTCCGCCGCTCGACGGCACTTTGCTGATGCCATGGGTGATGTACTCGAGGACATCGAGCCGCGTGATCCCCTGGCCGGCGAGCAGCTGAGCCGCATACGACTTGTTCTGCTGGAGCGTTGCCGCGAGCACGTCGCCGGACTGAACCTCCTGGCGTCCCGCGCTCTGCACGTGAAGCACTGCGGTCTGTAACACCCGTCGGAACGCCAGTGTCTGCTCGGGCTCTTTCTGTTGCCCGCGGCTGAACTGTTCGACCGATTCCTTCAGGTACTTATCGAGATCGCGGCGCAGTTGCTGAAGGTCCGCACCACACGCCGCGAGGATGCGTTCGCCATCCTGGTCGTGCGCGAGCGCGTAGAGGAGATGTTCGAGCGTCAAATGGGTGTGACGCCGCGACGTCGCCTCACGATACGCAACGGTCAGAACGATTTCTAACGCTTGGCTGAACAATTGAATCCCTGATCACTTATCACTAATCGTGAATCGCCGAATCCGTGAATCGCCGAATCGGGTCATCGTTGGACCCCTTCAATCCTGCGTCTTTAATGTCGCATTCTCCAGCCGCCAGCCGCCAGGCCTATTCCGGCTCCATTGCCGCCCGTAACGGAAATCCATGCGCGCGGGCGGATTCCACCACAGCGTCCACTTTCGTCTCCGCGACCTCGAACGGATAAACGCCGCAGAGCCCCTTGCCCTGCGTGTGCACCATCATCATGATGCGAAACGCTTCAGCGGGCTGCTTGTGAAAAATCGACTCCAGCACTTCGACGACGAAGTCCATAGTCGTGTAGTCGTCATTCAGGAGCACGACTTTATAGAGGTCGGGTTTTTTCGTCTCCTGTTTGGTCCGTTCCAGTATCTCGCTGTCGGTCCGACGGTCGGATCCAGCCATGGCTTCTTAGCCAATTTTACCAGCAGGTGCCCCGCGGGCGCAGAAAGCCTCCCGCCGTACGAGATATAAGATAAAACCTCAATCATGTATACGCTCGCTGCGGGGCTTGACTATGTCGACCTCAACTTTCTGGGCGCACCCGAAATCATTGCTACGGCGGTCCTTCACGATGCGTCCGGTGTCGCACTCATCGATCCCGGACCATCAACGACGCACGGCCACCTGACAGGGGCACTCCGGCAAAAGGGCATCGGGACCCGTGACGTTCGTCAGATTCTGCTGACGCACATTCATCTCGATCACGCCGGCGTCACCGGGACGCTCGTTCGCGAGAACCCCGCGATCGAGGTCTTCGTGCACGAGCGCGGCGCGCCTCACATGATCGACCCGTCAAAGCTCCTGGCGAGTGCCGGCCGCCTCTATGGTGCCGACATGGATCGGCTGTGGGGCGATTTCGTGCCGGTGCCCGCAGGTCGCATCAAGGGGCTCAAGGGCGACGAGCACATCATCGCTGGCGGCCGTGAGCTGCACGTCGCGTATACCCCTGGCCATGCGTCACATCATGTGTCGTACTTCGATACGTCCAGCCGCGTCGCGTTTGTCGGCGACACCGCGGGAATCCGTCGTGGAAATGGCAGCTACATCATGCCTCCGACTCCTCCACCGGACATCGATTTAGACGCCTGGCGTCTAAGTGAGGATCGCATCCTCGCCTGGGATCCCGACACGCTGTTCCTGACGCACTTCGGGCCGTTCCACGGCGCCCGGGTCCATTTCCAGGAATTGTCCGCACGGCTTCAGACGTGGAACGCGATCGTTCGACGGTTGTTGGCAGACACCTCGCTCAGCGAGGAGAGGCGGCTGCAGGCCTTCGTCGATGAGGCGTTGCTCGACCTCAAACGCGCGGTTGGCGAGCAGCAAGCCGAGCAATACAATCGCGCCGGCCGACTCGACTACTCGTGGCAGGGGCTGTCGCGGTACTGGAGAAAGAAGCTGTCATAGTAAGGGAGCCGTGTGGAGGGTGTCATGAATATTGCCGTCCGCCTTTTCCTCCTCGTCATGCTCGGCCTGAGTGCGCAGTCGGCCGCGCTCGCGCAAATCACGATGCAGGCAACACCGCCGCCGACGGTCACCGCGGAAAATGAGTCGTGGTATGTCACCAATGAGCCAGTGATCTTCGCAGGCAACAACTACTATCCCGCCGGACCATCGATTCACTTCATGCCGAATGAGATGGTACTGAGTGGCTTCTTTCGCGGAGTGCCGCTATACACGCGAACGACGATCGAGCCATACAGTGTGGTGTTCGTGCCCGTTGCCGGCGGATTGATGCGGCCGTTCGAACGACGGCGGTCGGGCGATTTGGCCGGGACGACCGGCAGCTCAGTGCCTTCACTCCCGGTGGAGATACCGACGGCGTTTAGTCCGGCCTCGCGAATTCAGGCGGCTGGTCCGCCATTCGTCGAGACCTCGGGCGTCATGACCAGTTCGCCTTCGCCACAGGCGATGTCAAGTGCCGAGCCCCGCGCAGCGGCCTCGCCATCGCCAGCTGGCGTCGCCACCGGCGGGGTATTAACGGCCCCCCGGGGAAAGCGCGTCGGTCGAACGCCAGCAAACGGCGTCTACGTTGAATTCAACGATCAGCGTTGGTACAGCAGCGCCCCACCCAAGTCGCTCGATGCCGCGACACTTCGGCAGGTCGGCGAGTTGCACGGGTTTGCGGTTTACACCTCGGCGAGCACAGGGCCTTCGACGATTTACATTCCTGTCGCTCAGGGAAGTGATGCGTACGCTGCGTATTCGCGAAAGTAGAATGTTCAATATTTAATGCTCAATGTTCGATGCGTGATTTCATTGCACATTGAGCGTTGAACATTGATCATTGAGCATTGGCCGCCGGTAGCTTCACCCGTCGTCTTGTCTTCGGCAGCGATCCGCGGCGCACGTCAGTGCGCGTGGTCGTTCTCGCCACGTTGAGTTTCATCATTTTCAAATGGGTGCTCATCCCCATCCGTGCCGAAGGCATCAGCATGGAGCCGACCTATCGGTCCGGCTCGCTCAACCTTGTGAATCGTCTGGCATATCGATACCGTAAGCCCGAACGCGGCGACATCGTCGGTATCAAACTTGCCGGCCCTCACGTTCTGTACGTCAAGCGAATCATCGGCTTGCCGGGTGAGCACTTGTCAATCGAGCGGGGCCAGGTGTACATCAATGGCGCCCCGCTCAACGAACCGTACGTCAAAAACCGGCTGGGATGGGATGTCCCCGAGGTGACGCTGACCGCACGGGAGTATTTCGTCGTCGGCGACAATCGCGGGATGCGCGCGGTCGATCACGATTTCGGGCGCGTCGACGTCTCGCGGATTCTTGGCAGGGTGATCTTTTGACGCGACGGTTCGTGGTGCCCGCGGCCATCCTCGTCGTCCTCATTGGTGCCGCGGTTTTTGCCTGGCGCACCCGCGAGACTCCCAACGAACGTGAGATTCGGGGCCGCCTCGATGCGCTCCGCAACGAAGTAAACACGAGCACGAAAGACGGCATGGGCGTAGCGCTCCACGCGGCGCAGATCGGCAGTTACTTTACCGACGACGCAATCGTCGAGCTTGGGGAAGGGGCGGCGCCGATCAAGGGGCGCGACACGATAATGGGAATGGTGGCACGCCTCCAGCCGCGCACCGCCGCCTTTCGAATGGATCTCGACGACATCACGATTGAAATGGTGCCGGACAGCAACGCCGCGGACGTTTTGCTGACGGCCAGCTTCGTGCGCCGCAACATCTCGACTGGAGAAGAGTCGCTCGACGCGCGTGAGTATGCTGTGGTGATGACCAAAGCCGACGGCACGTGGCGGATTGCGCGGATCACGACGATTGATACCTTGAGATAAAGGGAAAGGGCAAAAGGGACAAGGGAAAAGGAAAGGACAAAGATGCTGACCGGGGGGCAGGAAGCGCCTGACTTTGAGCTTCGAAGTCATAAAGGCGGAACGGTGAAGCTCTCGGATTTTCGCGGCAAGAAGAACGTCGTGCTCGCGTTTCATCCGCTTGCTTTCACACCAGTGTGCGCGAATCAGATGCGCGGCTACGAATCGGATCTCGGGGCGTTTGAGAAAGCGGGAGCTGCAGTGCTCGGTATCAGCATCGACGCGCAGCCAGCGAAGGCGGCGTGGGCAAAGACGCTCGATACCATCTCGTACGATCTCCTCAGTGACTTCCATCCTCACGGAGAGGTTGCGAAAAAGTACGGCGTGTTCAGAGAGAAGGAAGGGTTTTCGGAACGAGCGATCTTCGTCGTCGATAAGAACGGCCGCATAGCCTGGTCAAAGGTGTACGAAATACCCGAATTGCCGAAGAACGACGAAGTCTTTGCAACACTGAAGGGTCTTGCGTGACTCGGATCCCGGATCGCAGACAACGGGTCCCGGCAACTCTTACAAACTCAGATGTGATGTCGAAGGCTGGGGGCCGAGACCCTCAACCTTCGACAAACCTGGCCGCGGGCGGCCGCCGCCCGGGAGCGAGGATACGAGCCAGCATCTTCGGCTGACGAGGCAGGTAGTCAGCCACTGCTGGCAGCGGTGGGTGCAACTCAGGCCACGGCCAGCTTGGGGCCGGGGCGAACACTTGTAATGGGACCGGGTCTAGCTCCTTCCAATCGAACGTAAGCGCCATCGCGCGTCTGTGCGAGAAACTTCGCATCCACAAGCGCGCCAAGCAGCGCGTCGCAGACATCGCGCTCCAGACCCCAAAGTCGCTGGGCTTGCGCAGGTGTCAGTCGAAGTCCAGGCATTTCCACGTATTCCCCCTGAATCCGCTGAAGCACGTCGTCGATGCGCATGGGATCCCCCAGAAACTCGAAACGCCTTCTTGTTGTCAGTGGGGATTCCACGAGCAACACGTGTACCGATCGGTCGTGCGGATAGATCTGAGCTGTCACCTGCGCCGTAAGCTCGTTATAAACCTTGGGAAACAGGGATGTTAGAAACCTCGACCGTGGAGAATCGGGCGACGAAGCGACGAGGTTGGCTGATGAGCTGTGCCTTGGAAATGTACTTCGCGCCGTCGGTGGTTGTCGGGATTCACTACGGATGAAAAAAACCGGCCTGACTGGTGCGCCAGGCCGGCCCGATCAGAGTTCTCGAAGCGCTGTAACAACGGGCAGAGTTGCGGCCCGAATCGCGGGAAGAAGGCCGCCGGCCGTTCCCATGACAAGGGAGATGACGAGCGCAGTCAGGAGGAGCTGTGGCGTGACCGCGAATGAAAATGCGATTTGGCTGAACGACTGAAAATTCATCGTGGCAGTCTGATAGCCATCGAATGCAAGCCACGCGATCGCGCCGCCGATCACGCCGCCGACGATCCCGAGCAGAATCGACTCTGCGATCACCGAAAAGACAACGGGGATACTGCCAAATCCAAGAGCCCTGAGAGTTGCAATCTCGCGTGTCCGGCTGGCGACGGCTGTATACATTGTGATCACTGCGCCAAAGACAGCGCCGATCCCCATCAGAACCGCGATGATGCCTCCAATGGTCCGGATGATCCCCTGCAGGACTTCGGTTTGGCTGCCGTAATAGTCAGACGCTCGCATCGGCGTCACCGTGAGCTGCGGATTCGAGGTCAGCGAGTCCTTCAACTGCTGGTACGAATCCGGCGACGTCAGGCGCGCGTACACCGACTGGTAGCTGTTGCCCCGCCGATACGCGGGTTGCAGAACCTTGACGTCGCACCACAACTCCGATTCCGACACCGATCCGCCGTCGTCGAAAATTCCAACAAGGGTCCAAGTGCTTTCGCCCCATTTCAGCGTTGTCCCGACATTCAGGTTGACGAATTGCTGAGCGGCGGCACGGCCGGCGATGATCTCGTTCTTGCCGAACTCGATGTTGCGCCCCTCGACGATTTTGAGCCGGTTGTGCACTTTGAAGGCTTCCGGAGCGACACCGCGAAGCGGCACGTTCGCGGGGCTGCCCGATCGCCTCAACGGATGATCGACGACCACGAAGAGCTCCGGCGAGGTGAGCGGCGTGCCCGACCCGTCGCGAGCGATGCCCGGGGCGTCTTGAATCACCCGGACGGACTCGCCGCCGAATCCGCTCGTCATTTCCGTGTCGCTCCCTGCGCGGAGGATGAGTACCAGATTGGGATCGCCGGAGGCCTTCATCGTCGCATTGACGCCTTCCGCAATCGAGAGAACGGCGACGAACACAAGGACGACGCCGGCGATGCCGATAACGGCGACGGTTGAGGAGCCGAGCCGTGCCGGAATCGATCGAATGTTGACGCCGGTGACAGCAATGATCTGGGAGAGCACTAGTTCCTCCTGAGTGCGTCAACAATGCGCAGGCGGCTGGCCTGCCACGCAGGCAGGAAGCCGGATGCGAGGCCCAATGCAAGCACGAGCAGCACTCCGAGCAGAATTTGAGCCGTGGGGAAATAGAACTGCGGCAGCAGCCCGTGAGTCGGATCGCCGACCACGGTGATGATGATGTACGAGAGCGCCAGGCCCAGTCCGCCGCCAACCAGCGCGATGAAGATCGATTCGATCAGAACGAGGCTAAGGATGCGCCCTTCACCAAATCCAAGCGTCTTCAGTACCGCGAGTTCACTCGTCCGCTCGCGGATAGCCTGGGCCATCGTGTTGCCTGCGACCAGCAGGATCGTGAACATCGCCATCGCGACGATCCACATCATGATCTTGCCGATGTCGCCGACCTGGTTGGCCCAGTCGGACACGAAGGCTTTCTCGGTGTTCGTTTTTGTCTCGTTCGGCGAGTTGGCGAACATGGCGTCGATCTTCGCCGCGATTTCCGGAGCACGATTGGGATCCGATATGGTGAAAACGTACCAGTTATAGCGATCGCGCATGCCGCTGTCCTCCGGAATCGTTTCCCGTAGGTACTGATAGTTGAAGAGCACCTGCGTTTTGTCGGCTCCTTTGAGTTTCGAGTCATAGATGCCGTCAATCGTGAACTCCCAGGGCCCACCATCCGGCCGGCGGTAAATCGTGCCCTGAATGGGTATACGCTGCCCGACGCTCCACCCGTATTTCTTCGCGGTATCGGCGCCAACGATGATTCCCGCCCGATCGGCAATCCATGCCTTCTTTTGTTCATCGGGCAGTTCGTACTCCTTCGAATAAATGCGCAGCCAGCTTTCCGGATCCGTCGCAAACGTCGCGAACTGATTGCGGACGTCCTGGTAGTAGCCGCCGAACCAGTTGGCGTGCGCGGTGTCGGTCACCCCCTCCACCTGCCTGATCCGTTGTTCGTACGCCGCCGGCAATGGATTGATGATCGAGACTTTGTCGATCACCATCAGGCGTCCCTGTCCGGCCAACTCGACGCCCATGCTGAAGGCCGACTTGATCGCCATCAGCACGCCGAAGAGGAGGAAGGCAAAGAAAATTGCGCCCATCGTGAAAAATGTGCGGAATTTCCTCCGCAGCAGATTGCGCCAGACGATTGGTAGAAATCTCATGCGACTGCCTCCGCGCGCGCCACGAGGACGCCCTTGTCGAGATGCAGGGTCCGCTTCGCGCGATTCGCCGCGTGCGGATCGTGCGTGACCATGACGATGGTTTTGCCCTGCTCACGATTGAGCGCTTGCAGCAGATCCAGGATCTCGTCCCCCGATTTGCGATCGAGATCTCCGGTCGGCTCGTCGCAGAGCAGCAGGGTCGGGTCGGTCACAATGGCGCGCGCGATGCCGACGCGCTGTTCCTGTCCGCCCGACAGCTGGCGGGGATAGTGGTGCATGCGCTCGGCAAGTCCCACCACCGACAGCGCGACCTGCACGCGCTTGCGCCGGTCGGCCTTGGACAACTTCGTCAGCAACAGGGGAAGTTCGACATTCCGCGCGGCGGTCAGCACCGGCAGCAGGTTGTATAACTGGAATACGAATCCGATATGCCGCGCCCGCCACGCAGAGAGCCGCGCCCCCGACAGCTTGTCGATCCGATCGCTGCCGACGGTGATTGACCCTTCAGACGGCGTGTCGAGGCCCCCAATTAGATTCAAGAGCGTCGTCTTGCCCGAGCCGGACGGGCCCATCAGGGCGAGGAAATCTCCCTCGGGAATATCGAGATTCACGCCCTGCAGGACATCGATACGCTGGCCGCCCCGCTGAAACACCTTGTGTAGATCGCGAACCGTGACCAGAGAATTCGTCATCATTGCACCTTGACCTTGTCGCCGTCTTTCAGTGTTTGCGGGCCTTCCACCACCACGCGATCGCCCGCGCTGACTCCCGAGAGCACTTCTGTCGAATCGCCGATCGTCGAGCCGACGCTGACCGCGCGGCGCTCGACACGATCGTCGTGCATCACGAACACGATCGCCTTCCCGTCCACGGAACGAACGGCGACTTTCGGGACCGTCAATCGCGGCCGTGCCGCCGCGGCGTCCGTCGCCGGCCGCTCGTTCAGGAACGAAACCTTTACGCCCATGTCCGGCAGGATGCGCGGATCGAGCTGCTCGAATCCAATGCGTACCTTGACCGTCGCCTTCTGGCGATCGGCTGATGGAATCGTCGCGATCACGTGAGCGGGAATACGCCAGTCTGGATACGCGTCGAGCACGGCTTCGACCGGCATGCCCGCGTGCACGCGATTGATGTAGCTTTCGTTCACGTCGACCTCGATCTCGAGCGACGACATGTCGACGATGGTCGCCACACCGGTCCGGGTGAAGCCGCCGCCGGCCGATACCGGAGAGATCATCTCGCCAGGCTGCGCGTCTTTCGAAATGGCGACGCCGTCGAATGGGGCGCGGACTTCCATATCGGCGAGATCCGTGCGCCGCTGATTGACGATGCTTTCGGCGACGCGAATCTGTTGATTCGCGACCGCGATGCGAGCGCGGAGGGATTCAACTTCAGCACGCGCGGCATCGAGCTCCGACTTGCTGATCACTTGCTCCTTGACCAGCTGTTCACGGCGACCGAGCGTCAGCTCCGCCTCGCGCAACCGCGCCTCGTCCTCCGCCGCACCGCGGCGCGCCGTTTCCAGCTGCGCCTCGCCGACGCTGAGTGAGGCGCGCACCTGCGAATCGTCGAGCCTCGCCAGCACTTGCCCTTTCCGGACCGCTCTTCCTTCTTCGACGAAAACTTCGAGGACTTTACCGGTCACCTTCGACGACACCGTCGCCCGCCGCCGTGCGGTGACGTAGCCCGACGCATTCAGCACCGCACCGGCGGCCGGACCACCCGACTCGGCTTTCACAGCCGTCGTCTTAACAGCGATAGCATCAACCCGCGTCGTCCAGGCCCAGCCGGCGACCGCAATGACGATGAGCGAGATCAGCACTGCGATCCAGAGGCCGCGCCGGCCGCCGCCCGCGCGCGCCGTTTGATCAATGCGTAACGAAGCCAGGTCGTCCTTAAGGTTCGGCAATGGTCACCAGCACACAATGAGTAGTCGAGGACTGATGGGGAAAATCGACTTTCGTGGATTCATTAGTATATCCGCACCTCTTACTTT
>DASTVZ010000061.1:0-18349 GCA_035758845.1 Vicinamibacterales bacterium | reverse complement strand
CGAAGAAGTCGTCGTACTCGCCAGTGTCTCGCTGAGAGGGCTGTTCTGGCGTGCGTGGTGCCGTCGGATGCACACGACCGTGAGGTCGAACCGGTCCGAGATCTTCTTCAGGCATTCGCGCTTGGTTGACGGTCCACTTGGACGCGCCAACAAGAAAGGCGTTTCGTCTTTTACCCTGGCCGCGTCGCGCTCGACTCGATGTACGCCGCGCCGACGACTTCGATCAGCGAGTTGCCCGGGATCCACGACAGCGCGAAGCACGAGCGCGGCGGCGCGCCGTACTTCGTGTCCGCCCAGAACCCGTTGTAGACGCTGTTCAAATCCTGATAGCCCTGCTGGTACGCGGCAAACAAGGCGCTGCCGGTCGGCATCGGCTTCTTGTCGTCCAGATGCAGGCAGTAGAACACCTGGAAATACAGGAAGTCGCTCATCGTCCCGCCGAGCGCCGCGACGCGATCCTTCACGTTCTCCATCGTCAGCCGCGTGTGGTCTTTGAGGTCCCACGTGTTGGGATCTGGCTGCGACTGGATCCCCGTGCCCGAGATCCACGCGATGCCTGCCGGCCGCGGACGCGGCGGACGCGGCGTGCCGCCCTGTCGGCCGCGGCCCCGCGCCGGCGCGCCTGCCGGGTCCTGCCACGGAGCCGCAATCAGCGGCGACCCGCTCATCGCCGCGGCCGTGGCTGCCATCATGCTGTTCACGAAATTGCGCCGGCTTCGTGCGTTCATACTCCGCTCCTTGGAAGGGCCTGCCGCCCCGAGTGAGACGCATCCTACATCGTGACCCTGACGCGGCGTGAGGATGATCGCGTCCTTCACGTTTGGGAGCAGCGGCGTGCAGAAGCGAACGAGCGAACGACGGAGCAGGGAACGCCGGGTCAAGGTGATCCCAGCTGAAGCTCCACCCTACAACGGAAATCGGTTCAATCGAACCGCCGCAACGGCAGCACTTTTCAAACTACGTGGCGGCTACGGCGGACAACCTTCGCGTGGCTTGTCAACCGTAGCTCACGGCGAGGTTCACAAGCGTGAGCGAGGGTTGGTGAGCCGCATTTTCACGAGTTGGAACCCACTGATCAAGTGGTTGCGCCAACTCGACCACCTAAGGCGCGCTGCCTGAGCTGACAGTGGATCAGAAGCGCCAGCCGCTGGTGAAGTAAAAGCGAACAGAACACGGCCATCGGCAGGATCCAGGATCTCATCCGTTTTGTGCGGCAACGCGGTCCGTCTAAGATCGCGGCGACGTCGTTTCCGTGAGTACGACGGGCTGGCGGCGGTGCGGGACACCGAGCTAATCCAAACCGCCTGCCCGTTGCGTCTCATCAACGACGACATGCACGGCCTCGACTACGGCATCGGGACGCTCCCAGGGGAGCCTGAACCCGCTGTCTTCGACGATGACCAATCGCCCACGGGTCGAGAGGCGCACCAGCGCGGGCTGGACTTTGTCGAGCCACAAGCGGCGGTACGTTTCGGCGTCGGTCGGCGACAGGTCACCACGGAAACCGCCAGATACGAGTACAACCAGCGGCCGGTCGCCCAACGTGCCCGTCGCCCGTACTTGTGCAAACGTTTCGTCGAGGCTGTCGATTACGGCGATGTGGCTGCGATACGCTTTGGCTTGCTGCTTAAGGAACTCCAATGCCTCCAGGGTCGCTGGCGGCACGCGACGAACCATGGGCGCACCCGGTTCTAGTCCCGGCGTTGACCGGTTTAGGAGGCGCAAGATCCCGAAACGACTCATGATCACGAGTACGGGCAACTGCCGCCGCATGTTGGCCCAGTTATGATCCGTCAACATGGACACGCGCCCATCACCGAGGAACATCGCACGGATCCTGACGCCGCTGTTCGCCGCCTTCGGCGGTGGTTGGATGTTGCTACGTTGCATGGGTCTGTATATCGACCTCAAGAATCAACAAAACGGCTTCTACGACAGTTCCTCATCGACTCATCCGATCCTGTACCTCACCGCATATCTGACTGTTGTCATCGCTCTGCAATTCGTGTCGGCTTGGCTTCTCATGCCTGCGGCCCACAAGCACAGTGCAACGGCGTACTGGCGCCGGTACGCGGTCACGTTGATAGTTTGCGTTTTGGGT
Source organism: Vicinamibacterales bacterium (assembly GCA_035758845.1). Lineage (GTDB taxonomy): Bacteria > Acidobacteriota > Vicinamibacteria > Vicinamibacterales > 2-12-FULL-66-21 > JALZOC01. The sequence continues at coordinate 16,248 of DASTVZ010000061.1, read as the reverse complement.
TGCGTGGCCTCTTCGGCGGTTATCTTATTTGTCCTGTTGTCGTTGTGCCCCGGTTGTGTATAGCGGCAATCCCCGTGTGACATTTTTCAACCCGCGACTTTTTGAGCGAGCGACGCCGGATGGTTCCGCCGGTAGGCGTTTCCAGACTTCCGATGGCCCCCCGTTGACAGAGATTCTCCCGGAATTAGTAACCTAACTGAAGTCGGTATTCTCAACCTCGCAGTCACACGACAACAGCTGCTCATGACAACGCGGGCACTCCTCGCCGTCACAACGTGGCACGTGGTACTCACCCTTGAGAACACGGCAATCCCAACACGGGTGCTCGTCTGCGCCCCAATCGTCCCGTTCTTCGCCGAACGGCACTCGATTGAATCTCGTGCCGTTAATTAAGAGATGCGTGGTTGCCTGAGCTTCGCGAATCCGCTCAGGCCAGCCTTCAACCATCCGCACTCCACGGTATTCAACGAACCTGCGTTCGGTCATGGTTTTGCGTCGCCCGAGTATGGTTCCTCTGGTGCGTGTAGGGACTATTGTAGCGTCGCAACCGCTCTCGGCTTGCGGATCGGGGAAGCTCTCGGGCTCGCCGAAACCGACGTGGACTTCCACGCAAAGACAATCCGCGTCCGGCAACCGTTAGAGCGGAGCGGCGGTGACAGCACCAAACGCCGCGAACTGACCCGCGAATGCAAGCGGCTCCGAACCTTGATCGCTGCCGCGGCGCCGCGCAGCCCAGAACGGCGAGCCCTCCACGCGGCACTGGCGAGTGCCCGCAAGCTGAAACGCGGGTACGGCGACGCTGCAACTGGTCGAGCCGAAAACTAAAAGAGCCGACGGACGCTCCCCGTCCCTGACGTGGTACTGACGGCGATCCGTGCCCACATCGTCGAACAGCGGAAACGCCAGCTCGCTGCCGGGCCCGCATGGCGAGCGTCCGGGCTATTGTTCACGTCCCCGATTGGGACGCCGCTCGACCCGCGAAACGCGTCACGGATGTTTTACGACATGCTCGCTGAGGCGGGCGACCCGCGTGTTCGCTTTCACGATCTCAGGCACACCGCCGCAACGCTGCTGCTCGTATTCGGCGTACACCCACGCGTCGTGATGGAAACGCTCGGCCACTCGTCGATCAAACTGACACTCGACACCTACTCACACGTCATCCCGCCTTGCAGCAGGACGCCGCCGCGAAAATTGACGCGGTGCTCCGGTCCTAAAGCGCACCCGGATCCGATTGGCAGTACGAATGGCAGTACTGCCAATCCCTCACCCGCTGAAATCGTCGAATGTGTTAAGGAATTTGGTGAGCCGCGAAGGAATCGAACTCTACAAGCGGCTTTTTCTAAGTTGCTGACGGCGCGTATTTCTCGCGTCGACTACATGAATCGTCCAGAATCGACCTCGGTTTTGGAGAAATCGTGCGACTTCTGGTGCTAACTGCGATCGCGTCACAAAAACAGCGATCAGATTGAAGGAGAAGTAGAAGTCTCGCGTTTGTGGTGGATTTACCGCAGCTCGGTCCGGGTGCCAGCGGCAAACGCCAAGTTCCTCGCATGAAGAGCGGCAGGTTACAACAGCGCGAAAAAAGAGCGACTGATTTGAGTTCACTCGCACGAGCGGGCGCACTAGCGGGGACTGGCAGAGAAGACGGAGACGGTGAGAGGGCTTTTGCTACGCTGGAGTGACACCGTTTCGTTACTCAAGCCTTTATCGAACCTGTGGTCGCTCCCGCAGCATCCTTACTAGGGGTCCATTTAGTTGTGACTCGACTCGGTCGTGGCTCGACAGTTCATTAGAGAATGGGGTTGCTATAGGGTGCCCGAAGGCGCAAAGTGGGCTCTTCCGACGGTCAGAAAATACCCGCTTCCCCAGAGGTGCCCCATGGGAACTCCAGCAACTTCGGCCTTGTTGGCCGTGATCCGTCGGGCTTGCGTCGTCCTTTTTGCTTTGCTCATCACCCGAGGCCGCGTCGACGCTCAATCGCGCGACTACGTGGTGCTGCAGGTTGCTGGTTGTCAGTCCACGATTCCGTGGGCGGTGAATGAGCGGGGGGATGCTGTGGGTAATGCTCTGTCCTGCGCGGGAGGCGTTCAGGACTTTGCGTTCTTCTATCGTGAGGGGGTGTACTTGGCGATCGACGTGCCAGGCGCAGTTATCACGATTCCCACCGACATCAACGACCGCGGGATGGTTGTGGGGTACTACCGTACGCCGACTGGTGAACTCGGGGCGTTTACCCTCTGGCGCGGAGAGTATCAGAGCCTGAAGGTGCCGGGCGTAAATCTCGTTCCGCAAGGAATCAATAACCGGGGCGACATCACCGGCTGGGTGCCGACACCCGAGTCGTACCGGGCGTTCCTCCTCACGAAGGACCGCGACTTCACAATTCTGACGGGTGAGGGGGATCTCGAAGGGCTGCAGGCTTGGAAGATCAACTCGTCGGGGCTGATCGTGGGCAGTGCCTTCAGTCCGACTCGCGGCCCTGTGTCGTTCCTGTATCGACGCGGGGAGTACAGCATCGCGGACCTCCCGGGTATCTTCTACGCCGTGAACGACCGAGGGGACGTGGCCGCAGAGATTCCCGGCTCCGGTTTCGTTGTTTTCAGACAAGGAACGCCGCTGGAGCTGAACCATCCGGAAACGAGCTACACGATCTTCGATTTGAGCAATCGCTGGGCGGTGGGAGCGCTTGGAGGAGGGTCCGGGTACCTGCTCCGACTGCCATAGGTCGATCTGGATCCGTGGGTCGTGCAGCGTGTTCGAACTCTACGTGAGAGGTGTTTGACATTTGGTGCCGCTGCTGGCGCTCGCCGAGATCAAACGCAGTGACGTGCGTGACGTGGTTGAGCAGATCAAGAAGCGTGCGCCGATTCATGCGAATCGCACCTTCGCGTATATCCGACACGCATTCAACTTCGCGCTCGATCGCGAGTGGATCGACAGCAATCCGTGCGCGGGCATTCACAAGCGGATCCGGACCGAAGAACGAGAACGCCGCCGTGTGCTGGCGGAAGATGAGCTCCGTTCAGGGATCATCATGCCCCAGCACGTCGCGCTCGTCGCGAGGCTCAACCCAATTATTACGATGAAGATTTTTTGAAACAGATTGACGTCAGCGGTCGGTACCCTCGTCAATAACAGCGCACTAACGAGACAAATACTAGTGTGATCGTCGTCGCAATCACTTGCGTGACGAATGCAAAGTACCGTCTCGAGTGCCGGTTCGAAGTTGTCTCTACTCTCGCCACCAGTCGAGGTTCTTCGAAGCATGATTCCAAAACAGATGAATGGGGTCGCACTCACCTCCGCTCAGCTCAAGCCCTCTGCATCTGCGTGATCGGTGGAAACCGTCGATTGGGCCAACAGCGTCGGTCGGATCGTAGTCAAGCGACTCCACTACAAGTTTGGCCGGCTCTGCGCAGATCGCTTTTTGAATTCCAGCATCCACTGCGAAGTCCAAGATCTCGGGCTTCTGCGCGGCCGCTCGAACGACACCAACGTACACGCGGCCGCCGCTTCGACCAAGGAACGCCTGGTCCGGGCGTCCGTCGCAATCGACGTCGGCACGTAGACCGCTCTTCGTTTCCCAACGCACGTTGGGTCGTGACTCGGAGAGGCGCTCCAAAGCTGTTCCGGACGAAGCCGACGGCGGAAGCGTCTGCAAAGCTGTAGCGAAGATGACGGCAAGGAATAGCGTGTATGTCATCGTTGAGCCCTCTCTTACGTCCACTCCGCCACGGATCGTTGGCTCTTCGGATATCGGCCATTGCCAGGGGCGTCGTTACCTGCCACCAGGCTCAGAACGGGATCAGTCCGGCGTTTCGGGCACGCGGACTCGTCAACGCCGGCAACGCGAAGTCGCAATTTTCAGAATGAAATTGAAAAGTTATGGTGAGCCTAAATTTCGCGAGTTGGAACCTCATCGGAAGCTTGCTGGTTCGACTCGACGGCCTGCGGCGTGCTGCGTAGCAGCGTCTCTGGTTGACTGAACTGGGCGTTTTGGCCGCTCGATCGGTTCGAATCCCGACGAGTTGTCATCATGCCGAGCCAGATCACTGCTTCTCCATCGAGACCCGCGCGGCGATCTGCAACGCCACCCTCGCCACGGCATCCCTCAAATCCTGGCCGCCACCGAGATTGGTGAAAGCGCCCACGGCTACGTCACGTGACGCCTGAATCGTGGCATACGCGATGTATGCGCCATAGCTGCCGACGTGCTCGTGCGACTCAACACCGTCTCGTGGCATCACCGACCATCCCATCGCAAACCCCATCGACGGATTGATCGGCGCCCCCCTTTTGTGAAGCTGCTGAATCGTTGGGGCCTTCAGCACGTCATCGCGGCCTCTCAGGCCGCGTAAATGGAGTTGGAGAAAACGACCATAATCCTGTGGCGACAGCGATACGTCGCCGGCCGGCTCGATCGCGAGCGGTGTCGTATAGACCGCGTCAGCGGGCGAGACCTCGACTACCGTGCCGAGAATGGTTCGCGTGTGTCCCCACGGTTGCGGCGTCGCCGCGAGTCCGGGATTCCCGAAGGCCGCGTGGCCTGCGAGAGGCGCGAACACCAGTTCCTGGACGAGTTGTCTATATGGAGCGCCGCCGATCCGCTCGGCCATGGCACCTGCGATGGCGCCACCTGCATTTGAGTATTCGTGCTTGGTGCCTGGCTCGAACCGCGACGGTTCGGCGAGCACGCGCTCTAGGAATGCGTGCCGTTGTTCGGTGGCCGTGCCCTTCAGGGCCAGCATCCATTGCAGGGACTCTCTGGTGCGATACGGTGGGACGCCACTGCTGTGCGTCAGCAGTTGGCGCACGCTCACATCTCGGTAGGCCTGCTGCATCTTCGCGGACAGCTCAGGAAAGGTCTGACCGATCGTCGTCTCCAGCGTCATCCGGTGTTGCTCGGCGAGCGCTCCGATCACTGTTGCGGTGACGGCCTTGGTCAGCGAGCCGAGATGCATCAGGTCCGCTGGTGTGATCAACTCGCCCTCGCCAATCCGCCGTTCACCGCTCACATAAACCCGTGGCTGGCCATCGCTCCGGACGACGACAACGGCGAGACCAGGCAGCCGCTGCGTCAGTCGCGCCTCGTTGACGACATCCTGCAGCTCCCGTTCGGGGATCTGCGGCTGCAGCGCGGCCATAGCCCTGCAGGCGAACAGAATCACCGTTATTGGAGCGACCATTCGAACACGGGCAACCATGACGTCCTCCTACCAGCGACGCTGTTGACATCTCCACCCGAGACTGTCTATTGTCTGTAGACAGCATACAATGAAACCTGCGGTCGTCATTCGGATCGATCTCGCGTCCCCGGTGCCTGCGTATCGCCAGATCGCGAATGCGATTCGGGCATTGTTGGTGCACGGCGTCTTCTCCGTGGGCGACGCGCTGCCCACTGTGCGACGGCTCGCTGTCGACTTAGGAGTGCACCACAACACGGTTGCGGAAGCGTACCGCGTGCTGTCGGACGAAGGATGGCTCGATCTCCGCCGCCGCCATGGAGCCATCGTCCTAGATCGATCGCGACCGCGTCCTTCACGAGAGGCGCGGCCTTCGCTAGTTCAGCGCCTGCGAGAGCTGACGGCGGAGGCCCAGGCGGCGGGGCTCGCGCCCGGCGTGATCGCCGACTCCATGCGGGCGGTCGCGACAGAATTGACCGCAGCCAAACTCAAGAAGGCGTGACGCGATGGGCACGATGCTCGGCTTCATCGCGCTCGTGGCCATTTCGTCGCAGCTTGCTCCGTACCTGACGCGACGGGAGATTTTCTTCGGCGTCACGGTCTCCCGAAGTTTCCGTGAAGGGCCGCTCGCGCGAAAGGTCTCGCGGCGATATGCAATCGAGGTCTGGCTGCTGGCGGTGGCTGCAGCAGCCATCGTGGCGACATCACCGATGCCGTTTGTCTCTGGAACGATGCTGCTGGGCCTGTCCATCGGTGCATCCGTGGCCTTCGCGAGGGCCTGGACCACCGTTCGTCCCCACGCGACGATGCCGACGATGATTCGTGAGGCGGCGATCGGGCCACGAGAGGGTCTTCCCGGAGGAATCGTCGGTCAGCTCGGTCCGTTTATCATTCTGTTGGCTGCCACCGCTTACGTCGCACTGAATTGGGACAACGTCCCCGCGCGGTTTCCAACGCACTGGAACCTCGCTGGCAAGGCTGATGGCTGGACGGTAAAGTCTGTCCCTGGCGTCTTTCGAGGGCTCGCGATTGGCTTCGTCGCGTGTACCGCGCTTCTGTTCACTTCATACGCGGTCCTGAATTGGACACGTCTGCCTCGCGTGACGGGGCACGACGGCCAGCAATATCGACGCGTACGGCGGATCAATCTGCTCGCTCAGCTCGTATGGGCGTACCTGATGGCAATCTTGCTGGCGTGGACAACGTGTGTAGCCATGTTTTCCGCGAACGCACGTGAATTGCGGCTGCCACTCGTGATTCGAATGGCCCCCTTCGCGCTGCTGATCATCGGAACGCTTCTGATACGCGTGATGCGGCGAACCGCCGTTCTCGAAGGTCCGCCGATTGGAGACACCACACCAGATTCTTCGTGGATCTTGGGCCGCCTCTATTTCAATCGAGCCGATCCAACCCTGTTCGTAGAACGACGCATGGGTCTGGGGTACACACTAAACCTCGGCAATCCGTGGTCATGGTTGGTTCTGATCATGTTCGTCACTGGCATCGCGATTCCCTTGCTGCTCGTGCCGTAAGAGTCGCCGAACGCCAACGAGCCGGACGGGTGCCGCTCCAGATCGCGGGCGTCAAGCCACGGCTTGGGGCTGGTGCCTTACGCGCTCAGAGCTCGAACGGAGGGACGATCAGCCGGTGTTGGCATTCGCAGGGCGCTTGCTGGCAACGTCACGACGGCGACCGTATTGCCGGTCATGTCGAAAAACTCGACCGAGTAGCCGTCCTCGCCTACGCCTGCGACGGCATGGCGCTCTACGACTGTGCCGACATCGCCGGCACGCAGGCCGCTCTCGGGAACATCGCTAGTCAAGATCACGTCACCGTACATTTCGAAGGCCACGTTCTACCTCGGGTACATCGTAATAAATCGCGGCACATCGGTGCCAGTGTCAACCTGCCAGACGGAACAAAACTGGACACGGCTGCCGTTGGGCGCCTTGATCGGTCCCACAATTTCATACACGACGCCGTACGCGTTCTCATGCGTGCGTGTGACTTCGAGCGAAAGGTGCTGAGCGCGCAGATCCGATTCGAGGACGTGAGCAGCGTCGGATCGATATCCCAGACTGAGCAACAACCTCGCCTTTGCGGCACCCCGCTTGTGCGACATGTTCAGCAGGTACGCCGTGAGCTTGTCGGCTGCAATGATCGCGCGATCGGCGTTTGGAACCGTCATCTCTGCTCTGTCGCGAGGGTATCACTCAGAGACACCGTTGAAGCCTGAACGCAATGGGCGTATAAGGTCAAGAGCAGCAACTGGTCGGCTGCTGGCCACTCCGTGCCGATGCACGCGGGCCGAACCAACGCTCGGGCGCCTCAGGGGTTCCGGGCCTCGGTTCCCACAGACCTCGCACTGAACGCCGCGGCGACACGTCCCGGCGTTTCGGCGCCTCCCTGCATTGCCCCCGCAGCCACTGCCGGGACGTTTTCACGGACACCGATCCGCAGCACCACCGCAAGGAGGAGCGATGTCCGACGCTCGATGGAATGATCCGCGCGAATACGACGCGCGGGATCGCGACGAATGGCCGCGCGTCTACGGCACGCGCGACCGCGATGAACACGATCCTCGGGAAGGTTTGATGCGCGATCTCGACATGCCGCGCGGCGACGTGCGAGAACTGGTCGTTGACCGAGACATGTTTCGCTCTGTTCTCGGACGACGAGGCCGCTCCTGGATTCTGATCCTTCTCACGCTCTCTGTGGGTTGCATGACCGAGCGGGCGGAAAACCCTCCGCCGGTTCCTCCACCACCCAGGCCCGAGGTTTTCAACCCTCTCGCGCGTGGGAGGTTGCGTGTGACGAATGTCGGTTCCGAAACGATATTCGATCTTACCGTGCGCTTCCCGCGCGACATTGTGGCGTTTGGTGACGTTCGCGTCGGCGACACAACGGCTTACCACGATGTCCCCGATGGCGTATTTCGCTACGCCGCGCTCAACTACATACGCAACGGCCGCCCGATGAACCAGTCGGTGGTCGATTTCATGGAAGCGCCTCAGCCCGGAAACTTTACCTACGAGATGCGCTTCGCGGACGTAGAGTTGGGGCGCGGCTTGATCCGTAACCTGTTAACCGTTCAGAAGGTAATTCAGGATCGATGAGCCGCGACGAAGCCGCCCTTCAGATGGATACGGCCCTCGACGCGTGAGAAAAGCATGGCTGTCACGTGGCTGTTATTCGCTCACGTGGAATTTTTTCGTCTCGCTGAGAAGCTTTGGAGCCCTGCAATCGGTATCGGTGTTAGGCCGGAAGTTCGGAATCTCAACGAAAGTTATGGCCGGTCGCCCGCCAAGTGCGGGTGTGGCCCGATCCCCACGGGCTCGAACCGCGCTCCGGTCCACTCGTATGCGGCCGGAACCCCGCACACGGCGCACGTGTCCAGGGGCGGGTCCCCAACGTGGACAGGATCGGCGATCAGCAGTCGACTCTCGCGACGATACTCCACACCGTTTGTAGTTCGAAGACTCTGCACGGACAGTGCGCCGGTGTTGGCGTTGATTACCACGCCGACTTGGCAACTGCTGCCGCAGCCCCAGACAACGACGGTGAACGCGCCCGCGAAGTTCGGCCCTGTTCGCGCACCGTCGCGGAGCCGCGTTCGATAGGTTCGGCCATAGCGAGCACTATCAAGGAGAACTGGAGCGACCCGGCCTATGAACATCTCGGTGCTTGGATAGTCCGCGAAATCCGGCAGAGCTGTCTTCTGAACCGGCGAAGCGGCTCGGACTGGCGTCTGCGAATTCTGCCGACCTCCTCCGGGAGAGAACAAAAGAGTCAACGCTAGTATGAAAACAAGAATCCTCATCGCGCTAATCGACCTAACGAAACTTGGCTGACCGGTTTAGTCCGTTGTTCCGCGAAGCCCGCAGCATAGCGCGGAATCGCCGTCAGTCGCGGAGTCGCGAACTGTTGATCGCTGATTGGCGATCGGCTGGATTGGTCGGGCGTGGCAAGTTCTCATATGGGCGAACAGGCTCAGAACGGGATCAGTCGGCCGTTTGGGGCGTGCGGATCCGTCGACGCCGCACTGCGACACCGTAATTTGCCGAATGAATTAGAAGAATTTGGTGAGCCGCGAAGGAATCGAACCTTCAACCCGCAGATTAAGAGTCTGCTGCTCTGCCAATTGAGCTAGCGGCCCACGTCAGGAGAGAGCCCACACAGACGCGTAAACATCGGTCCGGGCAAGAGGAAATTATAGCACGGCGGTCCGTCGCTACGAGAGCGCGACGGTTGATCGCTCCGCCGCCCAAACGTGATCGGAAAGCAGCGCATTCACCTCGGCCGCGAGTTGAATCGGCAGCGCGTGGCTTGCGTCCGCGAATTCGACGTATCGAGCGCCGCGGATACGAGACGCGATGTCTTTGCCCAGCACAGGTGGCGCTATTGGATCGTGGTGTGCGCTTACCACCAGGGTCGGAATACCCGAGAGCTCGTTGACGCGCGACAGTGCGGTGTAGCCAGACATCGCACGCAGTTGCTCGGAAATGATCGGCGGGTGATCGACCAGATCGCGGCCGAAGAGATTGCCGAGATCTCGCGCCAGCGCGGCGCAATCGTGCGCGCGGACGTAGGCGCGGGGCATGATCATTTGCACCATGCCCGCTCGTCGCATGGCTCTCGTCCCGATGCGGCTTCGCAGCGCGAGAATGAGCATGCACCCCGACAATCGCGTAGCCTGCCCGCCGTCGGCGAACGTACAGAGGAGGGCAAGGCTCTTGACGCTCACGCTGCGACAGCGCGAGATGTTGTGCGACGAGTCCACCCATCGAATGTCCGACGACATGGACTCGATCGATGCGTTCCGCATCGACAATGGCGAGCGCATCGTGAGCCATCCGCTCGATCGTCAACGCACCGTTTCCACGCGTGTTGTTCCCGATGCCGCGATTGTCGAAGGTGATGAACCTGAATTGCGCCGAGAGACCGTCGACCTGAGGGCGCCAGCCGCGGCCGGCCACGCCAGCCCCCTGAATGGCGAGCACCGACGGTCCTGCTCCGGCGACGAGGTACGACAATTCACCGTCGGCCGTGGCGATCGTTCTCAGGCACATAGGTGTTTCGGTCGCGCCGGGCATCCTTTATTATTGCGGCACACCTATCGAAGGGGCTGTGCTCGCTTTCGGAGTCCGAGGGGCGAAGCCCCTCGGAGTGATTATGAAGGATGCGCAGACGCTGCCGATTGATCTGGAGTCGGGGAAGATCGAGTTTCTCGAAGCGATGGCCGCGAAGCATGGCCTTGCTGATGCCGGCAAGGCGGTTCGCTGTCTGATCAACTACGCGCGCGAGAATCCCGACAAGCACGCGGACATGTTCGACGAAGTGCGCTGCCTCGATTGTTGACGGCCGGTCATCGGGACACGGGTCGCGAACGAACACAGATCCTTCCGTGTTTATCCGTGTTGTTCCGTGGCCGTGTTTATCCGTGTTGTTCCGTGGCTGACCCTCTGGCGTGTTCGTCCGTGGCTCAGCGCGACTCGGGCGAGAGGATCCAGCGGAGTCGCACGCGTTCACCGGCCGCGCCCGGCATCGCCGACACATCGAGGTGCACGCGAATCGGTCGTCGGTCGCGCGGTTGCAGCGTGCTCATGCGATCGATCAACAGTCCTTCGGATGCGCGCAGCAGTTCGCTCAACAGACGCGGACGATTGTCGGTAATGAACGCCGGAAGATTGCGACCGCGCAATCCGCGCGGCGACAGGTTCAGCATCTTCGCGGCTTCGGTGCTGATTTCAAGAATGTCGCCGAGAACATCGGTGACGACCCACGCCTCGCCGATCGCAGGGGCTGGTTCGGTTTTGCGCTTGAGCAGCGTTTCAATGGTGCGAACGAGTTGTTCGGGCGCGATTGGTTCGAGGAGGAACGCGTCAGCGCCCACCGCGAACGCATCGCGACGCGCCTGCGCCGTGCGATACACCGACGTCACCATCACGACCGGCAGCGTCGGCGCCGCACGCTTGACGGCTTCGCACACGCCGAACCCATCACCGTCCGGCAACTTTACGTCGAGCAAGAGAAGCGATGCGTCAGCCGCGCGCTCGATCGCTCCGGCCGCGCTGTCGACCTCATCGACACCGAAGCCCGCGCGCTGAAGAATGCGCGTGCGAAGAAACCGTGCCGGCGCGTGATCATCGACATTTAAGACTGGTCGAATATCCATAAATCACCCTTTGGGCTCATTTTCGACAGGGTTGAGTTTACCGCCTCTGCCGCCCAATTGTCGACGTTGTTTCCCTATGCAAGTCTGGTTGCAGGTCAGGCAAATGCCCGAAGTGAACATGACTTTTGGACAGCTCTGCCGACGACTTGTTTCGACGAGCCAGCTGGAGTCTCGCAACCCACACGTAGTGCGAACGCAGCGGAGCGAGCGACGAAGGGCGAGCCGCCTTCGCGCGTTGCGCTGCGGCGCCCGAAGGCGTAGCGGAGTGAGCCAGGCGGGTGCAGGGGGCCCCGCCGATTCAAGAAAGGTTCGCGCCCGACAGGATTCGAACCTGTGGCCTTCGGCTCCGGAGGCCGACGCTCTATCCAGCTGAGCTACGGGCGCATAGTGACGATCCGCCCCACCGTCGCGAAATTGTGGCGCGCCCGGAGGGATTTGAACCCCCGACCTACGGGTTCGAAGCCCGGCGCTCTATCCAACTGAGCTACGGGCGCACACAGGAATCGCAAACACACGCGAGACGGAACCTGCGAGTGCAGAAACTCCGATCATAACGGTCCTCCACGCACAGGCGCAAGCGCGCCACGCCTTCGCTCGCGCCCGAGACTCCGGCTGGCACGCTACCCAACCACTGCGACATTCGAAAACCTCCTATCCGACGCCACTGGGCAGTGCTACGATCACGACACATTTCGGTAGCCGGCGCTCACCCACTCGCGGGAAAGGAGATCCTATGAGCACTCACCGGTTTTCCGACCGCGGCGTTCGCCCGCTCCTCGCCGCCGCCGCCCTCCTGGTGTTTTGCACATCTGCGTTTGCGCAATCGCAATTGGATCCAGCCATCGGCAACTGGCAACTGAACCGGGCAAAGTCGAAGTATGCGCCTGGGACGGCGCCGGCGAATTTACGCGTGATTGTCGAAGCGGCCGGCCAAGGCGTCAAAGTCACCGCGACGACGATTCGACAGAACGGGCAGAAGATCGAAGTGCATTACACCGCGTATCTCGACGGCAAGGACTATCCGGTGTCAGGCTCTCCGGATTACGACACCGTGTCGCTTACGCGTAAAGGCAACATGGTTGAAGGGACGCGGAAGAAGGACGGCAAGGTTGTGCAGACGTATCAGCGCTTCGTGTCCGACGACAAGAAAACGATGACGGTGGCGACGACCGGCAGGGATGCAGCTGGCAACACCTTGAACAGCGTCGCAGTGTTCGATCGTCGCTGACGAGTCACGCCGCGGGCAGAGGATTGCGCGCGAAACACAAATCTTCCACCACTCGTCCGCCGATCAGGTGTTCCTGGATGATTCGTTCCGCGTTCTCCGGTGTCACATTGCGATACCACGTACCCTCCGGATACACGACGCAGATCGGGCCGTTGCTACAGATGCGTAAACACTGACATTTGGTTCGATAAAAGGGCCCGTCGGCGCCCGTAATGTTGAGCTCCTTCATTCGCCCCTTGAGATACACCCATGTCCGCTCGCCCGTTTCCAGATCGGTGCAATCGGGCCCAAGACAAATGAAGAGGTGACGGGTGAGGCGCCCCACGCCAAAAACACGAGCTGCCTCTTCCGGTGAATCCGTTCGCTTGGCCATTGCGGTCGATGATATCGCAGCCGTGGCACCCGCTTTGCTCGCTCGCGTCGTACACGAAAGGAGCGTCCATGGCGAGAAAAGACATCGGTCGGACGAGCCACGATTCGTCACGTGACGACGAGTGGATGGATCAGGACGATCGTGTTCGCGGTCGCGCCGACGAGATGGAGGACGCGTCGCGCGATGAAGATCTCGAGGATACCGACGACCTTGGCGAAGAGGACGAAGACGAGGGCACTTTCTGACAGCGGGTTTCCATCGCGCTGCCGTGATCTTCGATGTGGACGGAACGCTGGTCGACAGCAATGACGCGCACGCACGCGCGTGGATTCACGCATTCGCAGAGCACGGGATCACGGTAGCGTACGAATCGGTCCGGCGCGCGATCGGCATGGGCGGCGACAAGCTCATGCCGCTCGTCGCCGGCATTGAAGAGGACTCGCTGCAGGGCAGGAAGATCGCCGAACGCCGCAAACACATCTTCAAAAAGGACTGGCTGCCGCGACTGCAGCCCTTCGCTGGCGCGCGTGCCCTTGTCGAGCGCGTCGCGCGCGATGGTTTCACCCTGGCCATCGCAAGTTCTGCGACGGACGAAGAACTTCACTCGCTTCTCGACGTCGCGCATGTTTCCGATCTCATCCCCATCCGCACGTCGGCAGACGACGCGGATCGATCGAAGCCGGATCCCGACATTGTGAAGGCGGCGTTGAAACGTGCGGGATGTGCGAAGCAACGTACCGTCATGATTGGCGATACGCCGTATGACGTCGAAGCGGCGTCGCGCGCGGGAATTCAGATCATCGGGCTGACGTGTGGCGGATGGTCACCCGAGAATCTCCGAGGCGCGATGGCGGTCTACGCCGATCCTGCGGATCTGCTCGCGAACTATGAGTCGGTGCTGGGCCTCATTCGTAACCGATCCCGGACTCCGGATCCCGGCTATGTCAGAGCGTCTTCTTGTACTTCTTGAACACACTCTCGAGATTCGCCGGTTTCGATTTGCGCAGGCGGGCCCAGAGATCGCCAACCTCTCGGAACCGCGCCGGGGCGGTCTTGATCGTAAAGTCCTTCGGATTCACGCCGGCGTGAACTTCATCCCACGTCAACGGCGTCGACACACCCGCGAAGTCGCTCGCGCGCGCGCTGTAAGCAGTCGCCAGCGTCTTGCCGAGAATGTTCTGCAAAAAATCGACGTACACGGTGCCGCGAGGGCGGGCGCGGACGGTGCGCTCGACGGTCGCCACCTTCGGGTGCCTCGACGCCACGACGGTTGCGACGATCTGACAGAAGAGCTGCCCGGATTCATACGATGTGTGCGGCGGGAGCGGAACGTAGATGTGCAGTCCGCTTGACCCCGACGTCTTCGGGACACCGGGCACGCCGAGCGCCTCGAGCTCGTCGTGCACCCAGCGGGCGACCTCGAGCACCCGCGAGAACGGCGCATCATCGTCGGGATCGAGATCGATCGCCGCATAGTCGGCGTCGAGCGCCGATTGCACGCGCGAGAACCAGGGATCCTGGGAGATCGCGGCAATCTGCGTCATATACAGAAGAGTGATCAGCGAGCCTCCGATGAAGCGCTGCTCATCGCCTTCGAGGATTGGGTCGATGTTGTCGGCGATGGTCTCGATGCGCACGCCGGGTGGCGGTTGCTCGAGACGTTTGCGCTGCTGATAAAAGGCCATGCCGGTCACGCCATTGGGAAACCGTTTCATGACGAGCGGCCTGTCGGCAACGGCGGGAAGAATGAACGGGGCTACCTCGACGTAATAGCGAAGCAGATCACCCTTCGTCAGCTTTCCCTGCGGCCAGAAAACTTTAGCCGGGTTGCTGACGCCAAGGCGGCCTCCATCGGGAAGCTCGATGGTGCCGTCGCGACGCGCGTCCTCGAGCGCCTGAAGTTGTTCGATGACGGCGGACAGCGACGCATCGACTTTGTTCAAGGTCCGTCGAGCTGGTTTGGCCCCAGTCCGACTCCGGTCTGACCCCGGTTTGACCCCGGTCTGACCCCGGTTTGACCCCGGTTTGGCCCCAGTCCGACCCCGGTTTGACCCCGGTTTGACCCCGGTCTGACCCCGGTTTGACCCCTTCACCTCGCGTCGCACGTCGCTCGCTCGTTTGTCATCACGCAGGCCCAGATAGACGGGATGGCGGAGTTTGCCATCGGCGGTCCACTCCGTAAAGCGTACTTGCGCGACAAGGTCGGGACGCGCCCAATGCGGCGTTTCGTTGGTCTTTGGTTGCGTCGCAAAAGGCGATCGGGAAATCTCACGAGCCTTCACGAGTTTCGACACGCGTTCGAGTTCGGCCTGATCGAATCCTGTTCCCGTATGTCCGACGTAAATCAGCGCGCCGGTCTTGTCGTCATGCACCCCGAGCAGCAGCGCTCCAAAGTACGCCCGCGTGTGCCGCGGCTCGGTCCAGCCGCCGACGACGAATTCCTGCTCGTGGACGACCTTGCACTTGCGCCACGTCGGGCTGCGGCGGCCGGACTGGTACGGAGCGGCGGCCTCCTTGACGATCAGTCCTTCCCACCCTTCGCGCCGCGCGCGCGCATCGAGCGCCGTTCCGTCCTCCGCCATCTGCTCACTGATCCTGAGAGTGGCAGACGCATGCGGACGAATGTGCGAATCGAGCCGGGCGCGCCGTTCGGTCAACGGCAACCCACGGATGTCTTCGTCGCCGTCCCGGAGCAGATCGAACGCGATGAGCGCAACCGGCTGCGCCTTGTCGATCTGTTCGACGTCGCGGGCGTCGCTGAGATGAATGCGCCCCTGCAGGCGTTGAAACCCCGCCGGGTTGCCCTTGCCGTCGAGCGCAACAATCTCCGCATCGAGCAAGAGCGGTGCGCGAAGCGAACTGCGCAGAGGGTCCATCGCGCGCACGATGGATGGAAACTGCGTCGTCTTGTCGTTTCCAAGCCGCGACCAGAGCCGGACGCCGCCCGGCTCATTTTTGGGCGGCACGTGGACCAACGCGCGAATGCCATCGTATTTCGGCTCGTAGACGAGGCCGCGTCCCTTGAGCGGAGGTTCCGCCAATGTCGCGAGCATCGGCCGGACCGCCGCAGGGTTTTCACGCCACTTCATGCAGATTAAGCCTAGCAGGGCATTCATCAGACATGAATGCACGAAATTGCACACTAGCCCTAAGCCGTGAGCCGTGAGCCCTTCTTGACCGATAATCTGTTCTGCGCGCTCGTTCAGGGCGCGAAGGAAAGACGCGAGCGAGCGCAGCGAAGCGAGCCACGCGAACGGAGCGAGCCGACGAAGCGGCTCGCGAGCGA
>DASTVZ010000256.1:0-9347 GCA_035758845.1 Vicinamibacterales bacterium | reverse complement strand
GCGACTATCCGCAAACCAGATGGTGTGAGTCTGGAAGCCGGATTCCCCGCTGCGCGTTCGTTGATCCGCACGTCACCATTGCTGAGCATCCTCGGACTGTTTTCCACATATCGCTTTTCGTCTCGGGAGTTTCTGAAGCGTCTCGACGCATCCGTTTCCGTGCTCGTCCTGCACGGCGACGACGATCATGTCGTGCCGCTGGAGCAGGGGCGGGCTTTGTTCGATGCTGTTCCGGTAACGAAGCAGTTCGTCCTCATTCGCGGCGGCGATCACAACGACGAGTCACCGGCCGAGCCGGACAAGTATTGGGGAGCTGTGGGGGAATTCGTCGGTAGACTGACAAGGTAGCCGGTCGTCAGTGCCGGAGGGCAGCATGAACGAATCGCGCGTACTCGTCGTCGGCGCCACCGGTCAACTTGGCAGTGTGATCACGCGCAAACTGATTGCGTCGGGTACAAGAGTTCGCGCGCTCGCTCGCAACGCCGACAAGCTGGCGCAGTTTGCGCCGCACGCGGAAGTCGCGGCAGTCGATCTTCGCGACGTGCCCAGGTTGACCGAAGCCTGCCGCGGCGTCGATCAAATCGTGGCCACCGCCAACAACAACATGGGCAAGGGAGCCACGAGTCCGACACGAATCGATCTGCCTGCCTATCAGAATCTCTGCGCCGCCGCCAGAAATACCCGCGCGCGCCGGCTGATCTACGTCTCCTACTACGGCGTCGCGCAGGACGCGCCCGTGGATATTTTCCGGGTCAAGTGGTACATCGAGGACGCGATCCGTCGCAGTGGTGTCCCCCACGTCATGCTTCGACCGACGGCATTCATGGACGTCTGGATCGATCAGCTCGTCGCAAAAGATATCCGCGAGAAGGGGGTTGCCACGATCTTCGGCGACGGCAACACCGTTGCAAACTACATCGCAGTTGAGGACGTCGCGGAGTTCGCCGTCAAAATTCTCAGTCGGCCGGATGTCGTCAACGAAGCGGTCGATGCAGGCGGTCCCTCGAACGTTTCACAGAACCATCTGGCAACCCTTGTCGAGCGTCGCTTGAAGTCGTCAGGGAAGCGGCGTCACATGCCGGTTCTCGCGATGCGATTGCTCCCGCCAGTCGTTCGACCGTTCAACGAAGTGGCAGCACGCTTGATCACGCTGGGACTGTACTCTGCGACCGAGGCGCAGCCGTTCGCCGAGTGGAAGGTCTCAGCCGATCGCTTCGGTGTCGCGCCGCGAACCGTCGAAGCCTACGTCGATCAGATGTTGTAGCGGGTGCACCTGAACACGTCGTTGGCTACCAGGAGAACAAAACGGCGGGCCTTAGACTCGACTTTCACAAAGCGGACTCACAAGGTTTCCCAGATCGTCCCATTCAGGTTCGATCTCCTGTTCGAGCTCGATGCGTGATTGCGCCTCAACTCGCGCGCGCAGGTTCGCGCTGATCACCAGGCGATCGAGCGCGAGCGTGTTGCGAATCCAGCCGTACGTGACTTCTTCGGGAGTCATTTTTCCGGCGGTGGCGGCGACCCATTGCAGGCATTCGCGGTCACTCTGGAAATGCATCGGGACGCGAATGCGCGCGGGCAATCCTGAACTCAACGCGTTCACTCGCGTCGAGTCCCAATCGATCTGGCGGACGAGTCGCTCCGTCGTGACATCGGCCATTCCGATACCCATGGCGTTGCCGTGGGTCTCTGGATCGAGGTCGCGTACGAAGAGGCGTTGAATCGACGGTAGGCCGGGCCATGGATTGTATTCGCAGGCCTCGCCGCGATTGACGACCTTCGCGTCCATGCCGGTCCCACTGATGTTCTTCCCCATCTGATCGACGATGAGGACGTCGAGATCGCAGGGAAGCTTCGGCATCCAGGATTTCGCGAGCTCGAGGTTCTGTTCGTCGCGCTGTTCCATACACGCGGCGGGCACTACCTCGATCCTGGCGGTGTTGTGGCAGGCATCTTCAACACTCGCCACGCCGCCGATCATTTTTCTCGATTCGAGCACATGCCGTCCGGCAGTGCGAATCACATGTTCAAGACCCAAGCGCTTCGCATGGGTGTGATACTTCTGCGCTCCGGCAAACTTGCCAAGACCGATCGCCATCATCTTCATGAGGCCGCTTTCGAGGCGGCCGCTGAACGTGGTGTGCCATTTCACCCGCGCGACGATCATCACGGCGTCAGCGGCATGCGCGGCCGCATCCATGAACACTTCGACCCCATCGCCTGTCTTCCCGAGTGACACCACCTCCAGACGACTGACGATCGGGCAGCCCATTGAGCCTTCCGTAACGCCAAGGCGGCCGAGAACGTCCGCCTGCCCTTCGGGCGTTGCGGCACCATGACTTCCCATTGCCGGAAAGATGAACGGACGCATGCCGCGATTGCGCCAGTACGCCACGACGCTCCGAACAATCGCGGCGATGTTCGCGATCCCGCGACTCCCAACACCGATCGCGACACGGGCACCAGGTTTCAGCTGCTCGGCGAAGCCGCTCTGCTCCATCTGGCGGCGCGTCTCATCTTCGACATCCGGGAGCCGGACGTCAGCGAATCTCTGACGAACGATCAGCAGTCGGGACGGAAGCATTGAGAGTAAGAATACCGGACCAGGGCCGGACTCTCCGAGAAATACCGATCGACCAGTTGACTGACGGTCCGCTAAGGTAGACTCACGCGGTCATGCCGGTGCATCGTCGCCAATTCCTGACCGCAGTCGCCGCAATGGCCATCACACCGCGACGTTTGCCCCCGGAGGAGCAGCCGTGGCGAGCGGGATGCGCCACGATTGACATCACTCCGGATCGCTCGCTCTGGATGGCTGGATTCGCCGCACGCACGGAGGCTTCACAAGGCGTTGCCTTGCCGCTGCATGCAAAGGCGCTGGCGCTCAAGTGCGGGAACCAGGCGACTGCAGTTCTTGTCACTGCAGATCTCCTCGGCGTCACCGCGCGGATGACCGACCGGGTTGCCGCAGCCGTTCAGCGACGTCTGGGGCTCCGGCGCGCCAACATTCTGTTCAACGCGAGCCACACCCATTGCGGTCCGGTCGTCGATGAGCAGTTATCGGTCGCCTACGGATTGACGGCCGCGCAGCTTGACGATATCCGCACGTATACGACACAGCTCGAGGACAAGCTTGCGACGGTCATCGCGAATGCTGTGTCGCGACTCGAACCTGCTAAGCTGTCGTACGCCCGCGACGAGACCGGCTTCGCCGCAAACCGCCGCACGGCGTACCTTCCGCTCGGACCAGTCGACCGCACCGTTCACGTCCTTCGCGTCGACGGCTTGGACGGTGGATTGAAAGCAATCGTATTCGGGTATGCCTGCCACAACACAACACTGCCGCCGACGATCGTGCAGTACCACGGCGACTATGCCGGAGTGGCGCAGGCCATCTTGGAGAAAGGCCATGTAGGAACGACGGCCCTGTTTGTCGCCGGCTGTGGCGCCGACGCGAACCCGACGCCGCGGGGAACGATTGACCTGGTCAATGCTCATGGCACCTCACTGGCCCAGGCGGTCGATCGCGTATTGAACTCTCGCACTTCGATTGCAGCCACGCTGCGCACCACTTACGGAACCGTGGATCTGCCGTTTGTTGACGAAGCGGCGCGAGCGCGATGGCACAGCCGCCTCAAAATCGACGCGATCTATCTTGAACGCCATGCCGCCGTCATGAAGAAGCTGATCGATCGTGACGGTCGTTTGCCTGTCGCGCAGCGGGATCCGATTCAGGTGTGGCAGTTCGGTTCGAATGTGCGCGACGATTCAACGGCGGCACGTTCGTCGACTCGAGAACCTGCCGGCTTCACGCTCGTGGCGCTTGGTGGCGAAGTGGTCGTGGACTACGCGCTTCGGCTGGCGCGCGAGTATCCGGCACGGCGGATGTGGGTCGCCGGATACAGCAACGATGTGTTCGGGTATGTCCCCTCGCTCCGTGTGTTGCGCGAAGGGGGCTACGAGGGCGGAGACGCGATGATCTATTACGCGAGACCTGGCCCATTCAATGAGCAGGTCGAGGAGTTGATCGTTGGTAAGGTTCACCAGTTGATCGGAGGACGGTGATGAGTATCCGCAGGCGCGCAACACTGCGAGACGGAATCGACGCTGGCGTGACTCGCCGTGGCTTCATCGGATCGATCGTCGCGGCCGGGACCCTTGGCACCGGACGTTCAACCAGCGCGGCCGTACGCCGGCCGGCGCAAGCGGCGTCCAGCGCCGGTGCATCCAATGCTGCTGCGCTGCTCGGTGGAACACCGGTGCGACGCACGCCATTTCCGTCGTGGCCGATCTCAGACGCAAAGGAAGAAGACGCCCTCGTTCGCGTGATTCGCAGCGGCAGGTGGAATCGTGGTGAGAACGTCGCCGCTTTCGAGTCGGCGTATGCGTCGGTGACCGGTGCCAGACACTGTCTTGCGACCGCCAACGGCACGAGCGCTCTGATCGCGTCACTCTCGGCGCTCGGCATTGGACCAGGGGACGAGGTCATCGTGCCGCCCTACACGTTTGTCGCGACGATCAACGCGGTCTTGTTGCTGCGTGGGCTGCCGGTGTTTGTCGATACGGACATCGACACGTTTCAGATCGACGCGCGCAAAGTGGAGCGCGCGATCACTGGAAATACCAAGGTGATCCTGCCAGTGCATCTCGGCGGCTCTAGCGCCGACCTCGACACCATCCTGGAGATCGGCCGCCGACGCAGAATCAGCGTCGTGGAAGACGCATGCCAGGCGCACCTCGCGGAATGGCGCGGGCGCAAAGTCGGCACGTACGGGAGGACCGGATGCTTTAGTTTTCAGGCGAGCAAGAATCTCAACTCCGGCGAAGGGGGCGCGATCCTCACCGACGATGACGATTTGATCGAGAAGTGTTATCGAGCCCACAACAACAGCCGCGGGCGTCAGAATACCGGCGACGATTTTTCATATCGCAGCATCGGTGCGAATCTACGCCTGACGGAATTCCAGGCGGCCCTGTTGACCACGCAAATGACGCGCCTCGAAGAGCAGGCGCGTACGCGCGACGCCAACGCGGCCCACCTCACCAAACTCCTGAGTCAGATTCCCGGCATTACACCCGCGCGCATGTACGAAGGCTGCACGCGCAATGCCTATCATCTATATATGTTCCGGTACGACGCGAGTCGTTTTGCGGGCCTGCCAAGGGCCGCATTTCTCAGGGCGCTCGCCGCTGAGGGCATTCCTGCGCAGGCCGGCTACACTCCGCTCAACAAACAACCGTTTCTGGAGGATGCGTTCTCCGCGCCGGGCTTCCGGACCATCTACTCGAAAGCGCGCCTCGATCAATGGCGGGCACAGAATGAGTGTCCGCAAAACGATCGGCTCTGCACCGAGGCTGTGTGGCTTGTCCAAACGATGCTGCTCGGGCCACGGCAGGACATGGAGGACATCGCCCAGGCAGTACGGAAAGTACAGGCGGCGGCGCCCCAGTTGGTAAAAACGACCGCACTCAGGTGACGCGCGACGCAACGCTTGAGCGGTCACGCGGATTGACGACTGAATGGTTCCGTCCACGCGAGCGGCCCTGTCTCATTACTATCCTGGTGACTGCCGCGATTCTGCGCGTACTGCTCGTCGCATGCTCACCCACGTCCTTCGGCTATGTCTGGGACTTCTACCACGACGGGGTTCGGATTCTGTGGCAGACCGGACATCTGCCGGCATCGACGGACTGCTGGCAGTGCTACCATCCGCCGCTTTTCTACATCGCAGGGCTGCCGCTTTACGCCTTCGGACGCTCGACAGCGCCGGATTTCGCCACCAGCGATGCCCATGGTTTGCGGTGGCTCGCGGGCCTGGCGCTCGTGTCGGCCGCGATCACCATCTATTACGGCTATCGGTTACTGCGCCTGTTTCGCTGCCGCGGCGGCTCGCTGATTCTCGGTGTCGCGCTGCTCGCGTCGCTTCCCGTTCTGTTCATCAGCTCATATGGTGCGGAAGCCGATGTCGTCCTGACCGCGATTCTCAGCGCATTCATTTATTACCTCACCCGTGACTTCACCGGGCCCGGCAGCGTGCCGGCCGCCGGGCGCCTCGGCCTGCTGGCAGGACTTGGAGCGGCGACGAAATACTCTGGACTCGTCGCGCTGGTCTCCGCCGTGATTTTCTTCGCCATCCGGATCGCGTTCGGTCCGCGTCGCATACTGGCTGCAAGGAGCGCCACGATGGTGGTTGTACTTTGCCTCGCTGTGGGTGCGTGGAAATATGTCGACAACTATCGACATTACGCCACGTTCTTCTATGCCAACGGATCGGCGCAGCAGGGATTTTCGTTCAGCGGGAGCCGCGCCGTCGGCCATCACTACGAATTCACGACGCTTCGGATGTCGGAGTTGATGCATGTCTTCGGTCCACGCTCGACCCGTGGTGCGCTGACCGATCTTCCCGTGTATGACAGTGTGTTCACCACACTGCATGCGCTCGCGTGGAGCGACATGAGTTTCTTCTCCGAGCCCGATCGTCACGGCGATCCGTCTCACCCGTATCCGCGCAAGCGAATCTCGGTTGGTGTGATCGCCGCGGTCCTTCTGCTCGGATTCGTGCCTGAACTGCTGGCGCTTGTCGGCTTCGTCGTGACAATTCGCCGCCGGCTCTTCCGACCTCTCGCGATCATCAGTCTCGTCGGCGTGTCCGCCTACGCCTGGTGGTTCATGTCGCAGGAAGCCTGGGCATTGAAGACCAAGTACTTGTTGTTTCTCGCCGCACCGTTCGTCGTCTACACCGTGAGCGGCCTCGCGTATGTCTGGCGACGCGCGCCGCGTCTGGGAGTCGCTGCCGCCGTGCTGATGGCGCTCCTGCTTGCCGCGACCAATCTCTACCTTCTTGCGTTTGCGATCGCGTAGAGTGCGAGGACGATGAGTCGAGGGCAGACGCTGATCCTGGCAGGGGCCCTGGCTATCTGCCTCATCGCCGGGTCGCCGCAGCGGCTCATCGGTGATGGCCGTGAGTATCTGGCTCAAGCCATCGAGTTCGCGTCCTTTCATGGTCCCGCCTTCCGGCCTGCTGACATTCCCAACGTGCAGATGGAACTCGCGCGGTTCGATCCGGCTCTTGCCAATTGGGACATCTGGAGCTCGACGGTCGGCGATGTGAAGCGCGGTCGGGTCTTCCTGCATTTCTGGTTCTACGCGCTGCTGGCCGCGCCCGGCGTATGGATCGCGAATGCGCTCGGCGTACCGCCAACGCTCGCGTTCACCGCCCTGAATCTCGCCCTGTTCGGCGCCGCGCTCTGGGTCGCGTATCCCCGAGTCGGCCCCGCCGCGTCCGTCCTGCTCTTCGCCGGCCCCATCGTCTGGTGGCTCGACAAGGCGCATACCGAGGTCTTCACGTTCGCGCTCCTGACGATCGCGTTGGCGCTGATGCGCGATCGTCCGTGGTGGGCGATGCTCGCTACCGGGGCAGCGTCAACACAGAATCCACCAATCGTGATCCTCGTGCCGATAGTGTTCGTCGCGGCCGTTGTGCGCGACATGTCTGTCTCGACAGACCGCCGCCTGATTGCCGCCGGCATAGTCGCCGTCGTGCTCGCGTTGCTGCACCCGGTGTACACCTACACCCATCACGGAAGGCTGTCTCTTTTGCTGGAGCAGACACGCTCCGGCGCGCCGACCTTTCAGACGTTGTCGGCGTCTGTGCTCGACCCCAGTGTCGGCCTTATCGGAAACTTCCCCTTGTTTGTGATCGTCGTCGTCGCAGGCGTGCTCGTGCTCATGCGACGAAGCAATGGACAGCTACTCTCGCCGGATTTGGGGATCGCAGCCGCCGCTGCCGCGATCTTCTTGTTCTCCTTCTCGCGCACCACGAACATGCATCACGGTGGCACACCAAGCCTCAGTCGATACGCCCTCTGGCTGGTTCCGCTGGCGGTTCCGCTTCTATCGTCGCTTCAGCGAAGCGGTGGAAGAGTGTGGCGGCGATTCCTCTGGAGCGCAGCTGTGATGTCGGCGTTGATTTCGGTCGTCGCCTTCCATCCGTCAGTGCCACAGAATTCGCGCGAGCCGACGTGGCTCGCGACGTTTCTCTGGACCCGACTTCCAGCGTGGAATAATCCGCTGCCCGAAGTCTTCATCGAAACGCAGTTGCAGGTCGACGAACCGCGGGTGCCGGTTGCAACCAGCGGATGCGAAAAAATCCTAATCGCGGGTGGCGACTTGAATGTGGGTCTCTGGCCGTCGCCGTGCTATCCCGCCCCCGTGCCTGCCGAGTGCCAAACTGCAGGCGTCCTCTGTTATGCGAACCTGACGGGCCGCAGGTACACCTTCGTGCCTGTCAGAGATATTGCGGCGGACGCGTCGGCGGTTCGGCGTGATGTTGTGTGGCCTGTTGACGCTGTGCTACACGTGCGCCAACTGTATGAGGCGTGGAACTGGCCCGGCATGCGTTCGGAACCGCTGAACGTGGTGAGGACGGCCGATCACGTTGCGCTCCAGTCACTTGGCTCGAATGACCACTTCATTCTTGTGCTCAGGAATCCGGGTGAGGGTGCGGTCGTTCGCCTGCGGCCGGCCGGCCCGCTTGACGGGATTCTTGTCGACCCACTCACGGGGCACACAGTCCGCTCGCTGCATTACGACGGCGAGCCGGGGTTGATGACGATTGATCTCCCGCACGATTCAAACGTTCTCCTGCTCGCGATGCGATCGAACAGTTCACGCTAAAAATCCGCATATCGCAGGGCCGATGTATCGAGACTAGTACTGGTGTCAAACCGTGCGACGTCCGGGCGCGCGCGATCGAGATGCACGGGAGTGGCGAATGCAGTCGAGTGATTAGAGCTCGTTCCAAAACTCCGTTCCTGAGATCTCAGAGTGTCGCACGCAAATGCGCAGAAAAACGGATCTCGCGCGGAGAACGCCAAGATCGCAGAGAAAAGATGGCGCCGTGATCGGCGCCATTTCTTGCTCGGCGTTCGGCGCTCTCTGCGCGAATCGGTATTCTCCGCGCCCTCAGCGCGACACAACACCGTTCCTGGCGAGTGACTAGAACTCGTTTCAAGACTGATCTCGCGCCCACGTCGCGGAGAGCGCAAAGAAGAAAAGATGTAGCAACTCCTTCTGGTCCAGCTGGCCCGACCGCGCTGCGCGCGGTGAAGGGCATACTGGAATGGAGAACACGAGCGCTATCTGACTCCGAAGCGTTCGTGTTCTCAATGCCAGTATGTCCTTGAACGCCGGCCGAGGGCCGGCGTCGGGCCACGACATGACGTCCGTTCCAATTCTTCTCTGCGCCCTCTGCGATCTTTGCGCGAGACCGGTATTCTCCGCGCTCTCTGCGCGAGCCAGCCCGCAATCACTACTCTGTCGGCGCTTCGCCGGAATCAACGCGCTC
>DASTVZ010000182.1:0-42771 GCA_035758845.1 Vicinamibacterales bacterium | reverse complement strand
TTTGCCAACCTGCTCGAAGGTCCGCGACACGAAGAGTTGTCGGTCGATCTGATGCGGTATCGAAGCGGCGGTCCGAGCGTGATGGATTTCCTTCTACTCTCGACGATGCTGTACGCGAAGAGCGATGGTTACCGCACCTTCAATCTTGGAATGGCGCCGCTCGCTTCGGTTGGCGAGCATCGAGGTGCCCGGATCGGCGAGCGGCTCGCAGGCCTGCTCTTCCGACGCGGCGACCATTGGTACAACTTTCAGGGCGTCCGATTCTACAAGCAGAAGTTCGATCCCGTATGGGTGCCGCGTTACATGGCGTATCAGAGCGCAGTGGAATGGCCTGTCGCTCTGGCGAACGTCAGTGCGCTTATTGCTGGTAGTTGGGGGAGTGCATTCCATGAATCGCGGCTGCGTCCTATTCGCGACGATCATGATCTCGAGCTGTGCCGCCAATCCACGTCCAGCATTTCCTGATCGATCCGTCACCCTCAACGGCCATTCACTCCATCTGCATTTTGAAAATGCTGACGCACCGTCTACGCGACCGCTGCTTGTTTACGCCACCGGCGATGGCGGAATGCATCGCAAAGACCTCGATACCTACCGACATCTCGCGGCGCTCGGCGATCCGATCGTCGGGTTTGACGCGCGCGATTACGTAACCCACCTGGGGAAGGACGCGGTGACGACGACGCCAGAGCGGTTGGCCGACGACTACTCGCAGATCATCATGCGCGCACGACAGGCGCTTGGACTCGACGCCCACTGCTCGGTCGTCCTGGTTGGTATTTCACGCGGCGCCGGTCTCGCGGTCGTGGCTGCCGGCCAGTTGCGCGACTCGATCACCGGCGTCGTCGCTGTCGCGTTGACACAGGAAGAAGAATACGTCCGCTGGCATCGGCGCCTTCCGCTGCCGCGCGACACCCACCCGCCGGCCGTGGTGGACGTCTATGAGTACCTCGCGGAGCTTGGGAATCTGCCGATTGCGATCGTTCAATCGACGCACGATCAATATCTGGCGGCCGCGAAGGCTCGTGAACAGTTCGGTCCCGACACGCCGTACCGATGGCTGCAGGCGATCGAGGCGAGCAATCACAACTTCAAAGGCGCACGGCCTAGAATGTACGACGCCGTCAGATCCGCGCTGGATTGGGTGGTGGTACCGCGGACGAATTGATTGAGATGCTAATGCGCCGTTGCGATCGCCGGCGCCACGCACGAGGCCGATCCAAAGTCACGGAACCTCTGACCGTCGATCGGCACGAACTCCCAGTCGTAGCTCCCGCTCTTCAGCGTGAACTTGATCACACCCCACGTGCGGTTCTCCCACAGCTCGCTGTTCCGCTGCTGACTCGCCCGGTCGTACAGCGAGTAGCCGCCGGTACCAACGACGAATTCGCGGATGCCGTTGGGAGTCGGACGGGCGTCGGCGTCCTGAGGCGCGTATCGTTCGTAATCGTGATCGTGGCCGTTGACGACGACGTCGGCACCGAACTGATTCAGGAGGCGCCAGACTTCCCGCATCTGAGCGGAGTTGCCGTTAGGGCCGGAACTGAAAAGCGGGTGGTGCCACATGGCCAGTGTGCAGGACGCATTCGACTGCGCGAGGTCTGCTTTCAGCCACTCGTACTGCGGCGATCCAGGACCGGCGGACACGTTGCTGTTCAGCGACACGATGTGCCACGTGCCGAGCGTGTGGCTGTAGTAGCCGAGACCTGCGGGTCCGGCGCTCGCACCGAAGTAGGCGAAGTAAGGCGCGCCAGCCGCCTGCTCCCAGTCGTGATTTCCCGGGGCCGCCAGGGTGCGTGATTTGTGACGGCCCCAGGTCGACTCGTAGCACGTCGCGAGCAGCTGCGGCGTGCTCGTGGGATAGACGTTGTCGCCAAGCGTGAACACTGTTCCGGGGATGCGATCCAGCAGCTTTGCGGTTGCCTCGGTATTCGTGTCCTCGCAGCGGGCGATGTCGCCAGCCCCCACCAGGATCGCGTCCGCGACCTGCGGTGTCGCCACCACGACATTCGGTGGAATCGAAACCGGTACTTCGTCGGGACCGGCGATGTGATTACCTCCACATCCCGCGACCAGACAAAGAACTCCAACGTAGGCCATGGCCGTCTTGCGTGAAATCAACTGAAATGTACCGGGGAAGTACCTGTGATGATACCCCGGCCCAGCTCATCTGCGCAAGCGCTAAGTCCATATGGGCCAACGCGTAGCGCGCTTCATGCAGGACAAACGGCCCGCGTTCGCGCGTGAATTTGAGGACCTTGCCGATCTCTTCGTCGAATCGCTCGTTGTCGAAGCGTGTGTTCCGGTCGGCATGCGCGGCGTCTCTGATCTGTGCGTGGATCCGATGCATCTCGGCCTCCAGCCAACCGATGCGCGAATCTTCCGATTCGGGTCGCATCGAAGCCTCGGCGCAGTCAATGAGCGTCTGCATGTAGAGACGGAAGTACCGCGGTGTTGAGAGCAGTCGCCTTGTCAGGACGTTGTCGTTGACGCCCTGGAGGATGTAGTAGTCCTTCGCCCACAGTGCGTGATCCTTGTCCCAGGGGAGCAGCTGCGACAGCGCTCGTCCCTGGAATCGATACAGGTAAAAGTTGTTCGGGCCCCAGTAACCAAGGAATCCGTCGTGTTCGGCGATGAAATTCTCGACGGCGATGTGACGAACGAATTGTTCGAGATCCAAGAGCTCGCCGACTTCGCGTTCGAACTGGTTGTCACTCGACTGATTCAGTGTTTTGAACAAGGTTTCGAGCGGCCCATACAGCGGAACCGGCGCGTCGCTTTCGTGGGTCTTGGGCTCGAAGAGCTCGGCGTAGATATTCAGATTGGGACCCAGGTAGTCCCACGGGTAATCGGATTTCCAGTGGTACTCATAGAGGTAGCCGCCGTTCTCGGTCTTGCCATTCGAGTCCTGGCCGAACGCGCGACCAAGAAATGTCTTGTCGACCGGTTCGATTAACTCGTAAAGACCGATGTATTGCCGGTTGACGAACACGCGCGCGTGTACCACTCGCGACGCCGGCATTCCCATCTTCGCGAACATCCCGAGGCCGAGGCGCTGCGCGACCATCGAAGGATCCTGAATCGCGTTGGCGAGCACGATCGACTTCAGCCCGAACGCCGTCTGATCCAGGTACCGCCCGAAATCGACCTTGAGCCCGGGCTTCTTCGGATTACGGCTGCCGCTGCCTCTCGAGCGCACGCCGACCTGCGGGATGACCACTTCTCGCCACTTCATGTCCGCTGCATAGTACGTATCGCTGAGGTAGAACGCCTGCAACGCTTCCCAGTCTCCTGGCTTCATCGTGAGTTCGATGTCGTGCAGGACACTGGGATCAAAAAGATCTTCGGAGGTCTGTGCCGCCGCCGGTGTCGTCACGATCAGTGAAGACGCGAGCAACAGCGTGAACGAAGCGAGCCTGAAGGGTTGCATGGCTGCTCCCTGTTCCAGCGCGTGGCTGACTTGATCGATCGACGATCGTCGTGCGCGGCTGTTCCGACGCCGCGTGCGACGGCGACAGTGCGGATATCGTGGGCACCGCACACGCGACGGACGATCTCAATCGATGTGATTCGGCGCAGGAGCAGCAAATGATGCGCCACACTCTTGTACTATCTGGGCATGCAGACGCTCATCACCGTGCTCGTCACCACCGCACTCTTCGCTGCCACACTCCAACCGAAGAAAACCCGCGCACGTGATCTTGGGGTTCCGTTCGAGGGCACAACTGGGACGAACAACGCGATCACCGATGTTGCCGGCGTGGAGGTGGGATTCACCACACTGATCCAGGGAGACGGCGCAGTGGTCGAAGGGAAAGGGCCGGTGCGCACCGGCGTCACCGCGATCTTGCCGCGTGGCAAGTCGTCGAACGATCCGGTCATGGCGGGATGGTTCTCGTTGAATGGCAACGGCGAAATGACGGGGACGACGTGGATCAAGGAAGGGGGCTTTCTCGAAGGTCCGGTATTCATTACCAACACGCACAGCGTCGGCGTCGTCCGCGATGCCGCGATTGCCTGGGGCCTGAAGCATGGCGCCACGCTGCAGCCATGGTCGCTGCCGGTCGTCGCGGAAACATGGGACGGCTCACTCAACGACATCAACGGTTTTCATGTGAAGCCGGAGCACGTCTTTGCCGCGTTGGACAGTGCGACGGGTGGACCGGTGCAGGAAGGGAACGTTGGCGGTGGCACCGGCATGATCTGTTACGGATTCAAGTGCGGCACCGGCACGTCGTCACGCAAGCTCGAGGCAAACGCAGGCGGATACACCGTCGGGGTTCTCGTCCAGGCGAACCACGGCCGGCGATCGGAGCTGCGGATTGCCGGTGTGCCGGTCGGCGCAGAGATTCCATTGCCGCTGCCACGCGGTGATGCCCCCAATGACCCTGCTGCCGATCGCGAGCTTGGCTCGATCATCATCGTCGTCGCGACGGATGCGCCGCTGCTGCCGCATCAGCTCGAACGTATCGCGCGTCGGGCGTCGCTCGGCCTTGCGCGTACCGGCGCGACATCGGGCAACAGCTCGGGAGACATATTCATCGCGTTCTCGACCGCGAATGGGAAGTCGGCCAGCGTACCCGACGTGGCGACGGTGCAGATGCTGTCGAACGATCGGATCAGTGCGCTGTTTTCAGCGACGGTTCAGGCGACGGAAGAAGCCATCGTCAACGCGCTCGTGGCCGCCGAGACGATGACCGGAGCGAACGGCCGGACGATTGAGAGCCTTCCGCACGATCGCTTGACGGAACTCGTCAAGAAGTACGGAAGATGACCCAGCAACATTTACCTTTTCCCTTTTTCCTTTTCCCTTTTTCCTTTTTCCAGGATCCACTCGACAACACGCTGCTTGTAGACCATCCATTCGGGGTGTCCTTCCCAGTTCTCCATCCCGTGTGGCGCCCCCCCGAGCGCGAGGACGTCGTGTTCCACACGCAGCTCGGTCAATCGACGATCGAATGTCTGCGCCTGTGCCCAGAGCCGTTCGCCGCTGCCATTGACGAGAAGCATCGGAGGCATGTCCTTGTGTGCACGATGCAGCGGCGAGTAGTTGCGAAGCTCGGCGCGGGATTCGTCGTTCAATACATCTCGACGGAATAATCGGACAAGAAGCGATCGAGGCGATGCATCGGTGACCATGGCGTCCAAATCGTAGACGCCGTAGAACGACACGACGCCCGCGAGGCCGCGGTCTTCGGTCGCCACCAGTGACACCATCTGCCCGCTCGCTGATTCGCCGAGCAGAAAAATCTTGTCCGGATCGACGCCGAACCTCTTGTGTTGGGCGCGCACGAAACGGATTGCCTCGCGAAGATCGTCGAGCTGATGCTGGTGCGTGAACGCCGGCGTTAGGCGGTAGTCGATTGAAAACCACGCCAGCCCCACGCGGGCGAGAGGCTCGAGTATCGGCGTGATGTAGGTGACCTTGTCACCCGCCTCCCAACCGCCGCCGTGCGCGACGATCACCGCGGGAACGGACGCACTTGTCCGAGGGATGTATGCGTCCAGTCCAAGTGCTGGCGACGAACGATAAGGAATGTTCTTCTCGATCACGCCGGTCAGGGGCCGGTGTGGCAATTGGGGTGGGTTACCGATTTTCCCGAGCCACTGGGCCATCGTCTCCTTGTAGTGCCACTGGTTCGGCCACCAGTTTTCGCTGCGATGACTCGCGCCAGAGACGTTGACCATCTCACAGCGGCCACCAGCAGTCACCACACGTTCGCAATAGTTCTGCGCCTGTGCAATGGGCGATTCGGTGTCGGCGCCGCCATGCACGACGAGAACGGGTAGAGGGGCCGCGGCCGGTCGTGAGGCAACTTTCTGTTCGTAAAAGCCACCGATCAGCACGGCGCCGATGACGCCCGGCAAGTGCTCGTCGGCCGCCAGCGCCGCGAGCTGCGCTCCCGAGTCTTCGCCCAAGAGCACCAGCTGGCTCGCGTCGATATTCAAATCTGTCGAATGACACCGGATGAAGGACAGAGCGGCGCGGATATCCGCGAGTGAGTCCTGCGAACGTGCGAGGCCGCCGAGGCGATAGTCGAGTGAGAACCAGTTGTAGCCGGCGGAAGTCAGGAACTCGAGAATCTGCCCGACGTGCGCGATCCGGCTCCCGGAGGTCCAGCCACCCCCATGAATGACGATGACCGAAGGAGGGCGAGCTGATCCCTGCTGCACGTAGGCATCGAGCGCGAGGGTGCCGGAATACGGAACGTCCCCCTTGACGCCAGGAATGATGTAGTTGCCTGCGGGATTGCGAACCTGGAGCGGCGGACAGGATTGTGCGGCTGCCGGCGCCGCTGGCGTGAGCGCAGCCAGGAGCCAGCAGCCGAACGCCAGGAGCTTCAGTTCATTTTTCCTTGTCAAACCGCGCCTGCTCCTGCTGCAACTCGTCGCGTCCGAGTTGCGCATCGCGGATCAGGATTCTGTAGCGGAATGTCGCCGATTTGCCAGGCTGGAGTGTCAAGACTCTTTCAGGCTGTTTCGGGTCGTACGCGTGACGGCCGATCGGGTTGGCGGCGAACAGACCGTAGCCGCGTGCATGCCAGTAGGTGGGATAGTTCGCGCTCGACGGATGATTCAGGATCGCGATGGTCACCGGCTTTCCATCCACGGTTCCAGTCAGACCCATCCACGCACCGGTCGTCCCCCACACGTCGTCACCCGTCTTGCCATCGCTGCCGATGTAACGGCCAGTAACTCCGACGTTGTCGTCCGGCTTCGGTGATCCGCGCTTGCCATCTTCGCCGACGAACGCATCTCGTTGCTTCACCGGGGAATCGAGCGAACGCGCGACCCGAATGCCGAACGCACCTTCCTTCGTGTCGTTGAACGAGATCGGTTTGTCCGCCGCGGTCCACGTTGACGTGCGATCGATCGTTCGAACGCCAGGACTGCCGGCAAAGATGAATCGCGTCTGCTCGCGAAGAAGCACGGTTCCATCCGGAATGACCCAATCCGCGTTGATCGAGAGTTCTCCGGATTTGTCGCCGCCCGCGGCGCGGGTGATCGCCTTCTGGACGATGACACCCGTCTTTGGTTTGACATTCGGCGGTGTCTCGCTGGAGTTTCCCCAGAAGTCGTAGCCGTTCACGTCGCCGTAGTTGAACCAGTGCCCGATATGGTGCGGATGGTCCGCGCGCTCGCCCGGTCGGGGCTCGAGCGGATAGCCGCGCGTCACCACGAGCCCGGCGGCACTGCGAAGCGGATACAGCACCGGCTTTTCGAGCGATGTGGGATAGATATAGGACGTGAATGGTTGGCCGTCGATCGAGATGTCAACTCGTTGGTCGGCCGGGCGGTTGACGACCGCCACGCGCCCGGTGTCAGGCTTGGCAATCCTCGACGCGAAGCCAACCGACGTCGCCGCGGCCAACAGGGCGCACACGAAGAGTTGCTTTGCCATGTGCGTATCATGCGCGGAGGACGCAGCAGGCACAAGCGAAAAGGACAGGGAGATGTCTAGCGGCGTCCGAAGTGAAGGGCGATGCCGGCGCGAACCCAGCCGCCGCTCAGGTCGGTCTTCCGATGGCTGGCGAAATCGTCCACGGCTGAGACGCTCGGAAAGACGTCGCGAGGCTCATCGATTGCGAAATCGTTGACGCTCGCGGCCGTCGTACGCATCGGCAGAAAACGCCAGCCGGCGTCCATGTACCAGAAACGGCCCTCGGTGCCGATCGACGCCGACACCATCGTCCCCCGCACCCGACTGGTCGCGGTGCTTCCGGGTGTAGTCATCGACGTGTGCCCGTTGGCCGCCCCGGCTCCAACCTGCAAGTGCACGCGCGAGCCGTCGCGCGGATAGACATCGACCAAGCCTTGTAATGTCTGAACGACCGCTTCATTGCGAAAGCCGAAGGTGCCGCTCATTGTCGGAATGCCGAAGCCGCGGATTTCGTCGGTGACGGTGAACGATCGTGTATCGCGCAGCATCTCGAACACGCCGCCGAGAGCGACGCGGTCGGACACATGTATGAGCGTCGTCGCGCCCCACGTCACGCAGATGCAGGAGTTTCCGGTTGGCGACAGCCCGCGCGCGGAAGCCATGTCGGCGAGCGCACTCATGCCGTCTCGCCAATCACTCATCAGGTTCAGACTCGGTCCGGCGTGCAGTCGCACGGTCACGCGCGGTGTGTCAGCGAGCATTGGAACAGCGGCCGGCTCCGGCAGTGCGTCCTGTGCGATGGCAGTTTCTGCCGGCACGATCGTGAAAAGGCCGAACGCAATCAAGACTCGGATCGGCAGCGGCTTGCACATAGCGCTGCAGTCGAGGCAAATGACGTACCTCATGAGAAGGCTGGCCTGAATAGGCCGGCGTCATCCCGCGATTGATCGGATTTGCAATCGGACCGACGAATTTGAGAGTCCTCCGCGAATGACAGCCGATCAGGCGAACGTGGTGCTTCTCGGGCGGCCGCCTGAGCGGTGTGCCATCGTGCGCCGCGGGTTTTCCGAGGCGTTACCCGCTGAGGCAGACCGGCACGCTTTCTGCCACTTCGGATTGAAGGAGGCAAATATGCAACCTCGAGCATTCATGACCGCGCTCGCGATTGCGTTGCCGCTGATCGCGGCGCCGGCTCGCGCTCAAGACGACGATCAGCAGCGCAACTCGCAATCGCGTGAGACGATGCGGTTCCAGGGAATGGATCGAAATCGGGATGGCGTCATTACCAGAAGTGAATGGCGTGGGAGCGACAACTCGTTCCGGACGCATGACTGGAACTCTGATGGCGTGTTGTCCGGCAGCGAAGTACGGGTCGGCGCGGCGAGACCGATGAACCGGAACGAGGACTACACCCCGTCGCGCAGTCCGGCGTTTTACGATTGGACCCAGGCCGGCTTCGCGCGACTCGATCGGAATAGCGACGGACAGATCAGTGCGAACGAGTGGCGCTACGACTACGAGACATTCCGCCGCGTCGATCAAAACGATGACGACGTCCTCTCGCGGAGAGAATTCCTGAATGCGGATACGGACATGGATCGCGAGGATCGGTTCGACTATCTCGATGCCAACAACGATGGACGCATCGAACGATCGGAATGGCACAGCAGTTATGATGCCTTCCGGTGGCTCGATCGAAATCGTGATGGCGTGCTGAGCCGTACAGAAGTGGTGGGTGAAGGCCAAATCGCTCGCCCGGATCGGTTTGATGCGGTTGATGACAATGGCGACGGACGAATCACGCCGGATGAGTGGCAGTGGTCTCGTCGCAGCTTCAACCAGTACGATCGCAATGGTGACGGAGCGCTGCGCCGCGATGAATTCGCAGCGGCTGACGCTCGCCCTGGTGCTGTCGGTACCAGCGGCTCGAACCCGATCAATGTCGTGGTTCCGTCGACTCAGCGGTGGTTCGACACCGGCATCGATGTCCGGGCCGGCGAGGTCATCGACTATCGTGCGACCGGAACGATACGAATGTCGACCACCGATAACAACGACAACGCGAGCCCCGCGGGAGCCCTGAGCGGCAGGCGCGCTGACAACGCCCCGTTCAGCGACAGGCCTGCGGGTGCGCTGATCGCTCGGGTCGGCAACGGCACGCCGCTGTTCCTCGGTGACCGTGGCCAGATCAGCATTGCCAATACGGGCCGCCTGTTCTTGAGTGTCAACGACGACTATCTCCAGGACAACAGCGGCGACTACCGCGTGACCATCACGGTTCGGCGATAAAAAAGGGAAAAGGGAAAAGGCAAAAGGCAAAAGGGAAAGGCAAAAGGTAAACGATTGCGTGGGCGGCGAATTCCGGTAGGATGAAGCCGCTCACGCGGCCTGCCTCGACCCACTGGAACCAGGATCTACAACCTGGCCAGAAGCTCGTACGAGCGAAGTCGTGCCTGGTGGTCGTAGATGTGCGAGACGACGATCAGTTCGTCAGCCTGGGTGCGTTCGAGGAAGTCGTTGAGATCGGCGCGCACGGTGTCGGGTGATCCCACCATCGACACCGACTGCGCTTCCTCGAGGCGAATTCCTCTGAACGGCACGACCTCCTTTTCAAATTCCTTGTTCGGAGGCGGCAGCGTCGTCGGCATCCCGCGGCGCAGATTCGCAAACGCCTGACGGCCGGAGGTGGCGAGAAACTTTGCCTGATCGTCGGTGTCCGCCGCCACGACATTGACGCCCAGCATCACTCGCGGCTTGTCGGTCATCCCTGACGGCTGAAAGCGGTCGCGGTAGATCGCGATCGCCGGCATCAGCTGCGCGGCGGCAAAGTGCGACGCAAACGCGAACGGGAATCCCATCATTGCCGCGACCTGCGCGCCAAAGAGACTCGATCCCAGAATCCAGATCGGAATGTTCAGGCCGTTGCCCGGAACCGCCCGAACGAGCTGACCGTCCTCCGGATGGAAGTAGGAGAGCAGCTCGACTAGGTCATGTGGAAATGCGTCCGGATCGCTGTGTAATGTGCGTCGCAAGGCACGCGCGGTCGCATGATCGCCGCCCGGGGCGCGTCCCAGCCCAAGATCGATCCGGCCTGGAAACAGCGATTCGAGGGTGCCGAATTGTTCGGCGACCACCAGGGGCGCGTGGTTGGGCAGCATGATGCCGCCGGCGCCGACGCGAATGGTTTTCGTTCCGCCGGCGATGTGCGCCATCACGATGCTGGTGGCGGCGCTGGCGATGCCGGGCATGTTGTGGTGTTCGGCAATCCAGTAGCGCTTGTAACCCCAGCGTTCTACGTGCTGCGCCAGATCGAGCGAATGGCGAAACGAGACCGCCGCCGTGCTGCCGTCAGTGATCGGCGAGAGATCGAGAACAGAAAGCGGAACCATCAGTGCCTTTGACCATTGTCAAGGGAAACGGAACAAGGGGACAGGGAGACCATCAGGTGGAAGTCAGTGGCGTGAGGAAGTTCAGCGTTACTGCGGGCGCAGACGATGGCGCGCGATGTTGCCGGCGGCGCGGGCGCGTTCGGTGTTCACGGCGCCCTTGAATTGCGCACCTTCTTCGAGTGCGAAGTGCTTGGCGATGACGTTTGCCTCGACCGTGGCGGTGGGACCGATGTCGACACTGTCGGCCGTGATGTGGCCTTCGAGGTATCCATCGACCGTGACGGTACGTGCAGTCACGGCGGCATGAACACGCGATCCGGCGGCCGCAACCAGATTGTGTCCTTTGAGGTCGATGGTGCCCTCGAAAAGTCCGTCGATCATCACGTCTTCACTCGCGATCAGTTCTCCCTTGATGACCAGTGCCGTTCCGCTGCGCATGGATCTACTTTCACTCATCCTCATCAATTGGGCAAGCTGAACGAGCACTTCGGTGAAATTTCTGATTGTTCGATTGCTGATTGCAGATTGAACACCGAGGCGGGAATCACTTGAAGGCTCTCGCGGGGTTCTGTCGCGCTTGTGAGTGGGGCCGCGCGCCCGGGTGAAAACCCGAAAGCCGCGTGGTCGGCGTGCGGCAGAACCCCGTGACGCCGTTTTTAGCCCGGTGGCGTATCCATGGAGCCTCCTTGACAGAAGGCGATCGCGGAGAGAATGGACCTCCCGTGTGTTCGTGTCAAGCGAGATCTGGAAGGACCAGATGAAACGAAAGTAGGTT
Organism: Vicinamibacterales bacterium; assembly: GCA_035758845.1. Taxonomy (GTDB): domain Bacteria; phylum Acidobacteriota; class Vicinamibacteria; order Vicinamibacterales; family 2-12-FULL-66-21; genus JALZOC01. Next base: position 31,226 of record DASTVZ010000182.1, on the reverse strand, counting down.
GTTTCCCCTACCACCACCGCTGCGACCACACGGTGGAGAAGGCCACCGCGTGCCGCCACGACGGACGACTGAAGGACGTGGAGCCCTGATACGCCGCGCGGAACGTGATCGTCCGATTCAAACGATATCCCAGTGTTGCTTCCGCGCTCTTGGCAATCCGGCGTCCGGCGGTTGCGCCGACGAGGACAGGCGTCGAGGCTCGCACGGTTCGCCCTGCGACAAACCAGCGCGGAGAAAGGGTGCGCACACCCATCAGATTGAAGCCGCGCGACACTGCCGGCGCGACCATCGTCTCGAAGCGATCGACAATGAGTTCGCCGGTGATGCGCGTGTAGCCGACGGCATACTCACCCTCGACGTTGTAGACCTTCACTGATGCATCCGGCAGGGCGGTGCCTTTCGCCACGACTCCGTTGGTCGCGAATCGTGCGCCGTAGCTGCCGTCGGGGATCACCATCGTCCGCTGAGACAGCATGTCGAGACGATACCGACCCGCCGCGAAGGCGCCACCAAATCGCAAACCCGCCGCGGGCGTGATCCCACCCCCGACGACAAACTGCGTCGCGCTCGGACCCTTGGAGGTGCTGAAGACATTTCGCGCCCGCGTCGGCGTGGCGTCGGTGACGCCGCCGCGAACGTCCCAATGCAGTCCTGACGCGCTGACGATGGCACCCAGCGGGTAGCCCCCAGAGATCAACGTGACGCGATCGAAATTGCCATCGAAGGCTGGCAGCGGCACGAAGTAATAGAACGGCGCGCTGATTGTCGGATTCACATCGGGCCTGAGCTCGAGGGTCGACATTCCGATCGGCGAGGAGATAATCCCGGCATCCAGTCGAACAGGAATGTGCGTAGACGTCGTGTAGCGCACTTGCAGTTGATACATCTCGGCGGCCCAATCGCCGCCCGGCATGCGTCGTGCCCACGGACGAACGACCACATCCCATCCGCGTCCCACTCCGACCGTGCTGGTCTGGTCGAAGATGAGGAACGGATCGCCGTCATCTGCTGACGACATTGAAGCAGATGCGACCGCTTCGATCGCAACATGCCCAGTCGGATCCTGCGCGTGCACCTGAGTCACGCATGCCAGCAGGTGAAGCGCAGTGGCTCCGCCGATCGCCGCTCGACGCAGTATTTCGACTCTCATGCGCGAAGAGCTCTGACCGCAACCGGGACGGCGAACGGCCTCAGTCCGCTGTCGGCCGCGGTCGTGAAACGGTCGATGTCGGGAAGTGCCTTGGCCAGTGCGTGGACAACCTCCGCGTCGAACTGCGTACCCGCACATCGCCACAGCTCACGCAGTCCCTCGGACGCGGCGCGCGCGGGACGGTAGGCGCGTGCGCTGGTGATCGCGTCAAATGCATCGGCAACGTGGACGATGCTCGCCACCAGGGGGATTTCGGTGCCGCGGAGACCATGCGGATAGCCCTTTCCATCCGGACGCTCATGGTGCAGTTCGACGATTGGAATGTGCGGCTCGAGGAACGGCACGCTCCGCAGAATCCGGGCGCCGACCACAGGATGCTGCTTGATGATTTCGTACTCCTCGCCGCTCAGCGGCCCGGGCTTCATCAAGACCTGATCGCTGATGCCGATCTTTCCGATGTCGTGAAGCAGCGCACCAAGGCGAAGAACCTCCAGCTGCGCATCGTCGAGCCACAGACACCGGCCGATTGCCAGTGACAAAGCGCTCACCCGCTCCGAGTGACCGGCGGTATACGGATCGCGAGCGTCCAGTGCGAGCGCCAGCGCACGGATGGTGCCCAGGTACGCGCTGAGGCGTTCTTCTTCCGCCGCCTTTACTGATTGGATCATCGTGTTGAACGTGATCGTCAGGGCATCGACTTCGAGCACATCACCGCCTGGGGTCAGCGGATTCTCGAAGTTCTTGGTCTCCGTCATGCTGCTGAGCGATGCCGACAGTGTGTCGATCGGCCGCGCAATCGTGCGCGAGAGCCAGATGCTCGCAAGCGCGGCCAGCGTGAATGCGCCAAGCGCGATCCACCCCATCGTCCGCAGCGCTTTGGCAATGAACGGGCGCGCCGACGCGTCGATCGAATCGAGCACATAGACCTGCGCGCCGCTCGGATGGCCCATCAAGGCCGGTGCCGGTGCAGGGAGGTCCAGCAGCCGCCGCACCGCGTACTCTGATCCCGCGAGCGTGACAAACCGCGGGTCCTGCGCCGCCATCGCCTGGACGACTTCGGGTTTAAGTCCCAACAGTGATTCCGATGGCAGCGTCGAGGCGACGACACGGTTGTCGGAGAGGATCAGCGTCGGCGCGCCCGACAACTCGGAGATTTCCGTCGCATAACGCTCATCCAGCGCACTCGCCAGACTGAGCGTTCCGAGTGGAGTGCCTTGCAGGACGACAGGAACGGACGCAAGTCGGAAGATGCCGGATGGTGTCGTGACAAACATCGCGTCGTTGTCCTGGCGAGGAGCATTGACGCGCGCAAACGCGGGCCATTCGCCGGCGCGTCTGCCGGCGATGGCGAGGACCTCGCCGGACGCGCTGCGGACTTCGAGCACGTCAGGTTGAATCCGCGCCGCAAGTTTGTCGAGCTCTCGTGCCACCGTTGCCAGCAGATCCTGACGGCCGGCAGCATTCGTTGTGCGAAGCTCGGTGTGATAGGTGTCGACGGCGGCTTTCAGCGTGGAATTCTCCGCCAGTGTCGTCACCTGCGCGCGCAGTTCCTGCGCGCGGCGCTTCTCGAGCTCCGCGAGCAGCCGCTGACCCGTTTCGAGTCTCTCGACCACGCCGGCCCGAACGCTTGTCTGAGCGTTGATGGTTACGACGAGTAGAACGGCTGAAAGAACGAAGGCGACTGTTGCCAGCGTCGCCACGAGAGTGCGGATCACGAACCGTGGCGGAGTGCGGTGGGACATTGACTACTTTTCGACCACCGGCAGCGAAAACTCGACTCTCGCCTCCTCGCCGCCGACGACCTTGATCGGCGTGGTTGTCTCGCCAATCCGCTCGTGCCACGCGCTCAATTGATAGGTGCCGGGCGGCACCGCTTCGATCACGAATGAACCGCTCGTTGCCGGCGTGGCGTACAGCCGATGATCAAAAACCATGATCGTGGCGGCCATCTCCGAGTGGATGTGACAGTAGACCTTGACGACGCCTGCCCGCGGGAAAACGCGCTCGCGTTTGTCCCCCTTTCGGAACCGTCCGAGATCGAACGTCAGCGCGCGTGACAGGGAAAACACATTGTGGAAGTACGGATCGAAATTCGGGAATTCGACGCTCGAACCTCGCGGGATCGCAATCACCCGTGGCACAAACGACTCGTCGCGTTGACTGATCGATGCGCGCGCTGGCGCGACCTGCTGCTCGGTGGGTGCGTCCTTGACGAAGACGACGACGTTTTCGATCTCGGCGGCGTCAGGTGTTTTCGGATTGACGCGGCGCGAGGGATACGCACCGGAGCGCAGTGGCATGCCAGCGAGTGCAACGAGATGCACGACGCCGGTGATTCGGCCCGATACCCGGGCAGCGCGTACGTCTGGTATGTGCACCATGGCGAGCGCGCCGGCGACGAGCAGCGGCGTAATCAACCGCCGAAATGGCACACGGCTGAACATATTTGTAATCTTTTCCGGCGTCTCCGACTGATCTGGGCGGCTCAGTGCTGATTGCGTGCCAATGGCAGAAAGGGAAAAGGGAAAAGGGAGAAGGGAAAAGGGAAAAGGGAAAAGGCCCGCCGTTCTGAACCATAATTTACAATTTACGGGCGAAGGAGTGCGGATGATAAATGGTCGGCGGCTGCTCGTGGCGGCCGCGCTGTTGATGGCAATAGGTAGCAGCAACGCGAGTGCTCAAACGGTAATGGTTCGGCACGTGCCGGTGGGTGAAACCGTTGAAGTTTTCTTGAATGCGACGAAGGTGGCCAACGCGGTCGTCGACGCGAGCGGCGATACCAGGCTGCCGCTGAATCTTCGTGAGAACAACGCTGGCAAAATCGAAGTCGACGCAAACGTCTTCATCGACGTCTGCGACAAGATCCGCAAGGTCATCGTCGTCGAACGCGGGCAGCCGGCGGCGACGCAGGAGCCGGGATGCGACCGGCGCGAGATCTCGGGACTGTACCTGGTTACGCGCGATAACACGCTCGTTGTCGATCTCGGCGGCGCAAATCCCACGATGATGCTGATCAAAGGATCGTACGATCCGAATCGGGCGAGGAGCTGGACCGCTTCGCCGACGGGACTCGTGCTGTTCGGCGGGGCTGGCCGCGCCGACGTCCGCGACGCGGTGCTCATTTCGTGCGGCAACGCGCCCACCTGCAGCGGCCACGACGCCGGATTCAGTTATACCGCCGGATTCGATCTCTGGATCAAACCGTGGGTCGGCGGAACCGCCAGTTACTTCAGGCCACCAAAAATCACCGCGCAGGGCAGCGGCAGCAATTATTCGTTCGACAGCACACTCGAACCGAATGTCCTGATTCTCGGTGGCCGGGTCGGCATTCCGATCGGGCCGGTCAGAATCTCAGGCTTGATTGGGTCCGCGTTTCAAGATTCGACGCTCACCACGCATGAAACGATCAACGGCGCATCGCAGAATTTTGTCGTCGAGACGCGCGGGTGGGGATGGATGTGGGGACCGGGCCTGGAGGTCTGGGTGAAGTCCTGGCTCGCCATCTACGGCGAGGCCGGCCTGGGCACGCTCAAGGGCACGCCGACGACCGGTGGCGAGGTCCTGTTCGACGACCGGCTGCGGCACATCACGGTCGGTGGGCGGGTCCACATCGGAAAGAGATGAACGGAATCACTGCGTCGCGGACGCCTGGACATCGACGAGCTCGATGTCGAACACCAACGTCGCGTCGGGCGGGATCGGACCATACCGAACGGGTCCATACGCCAGGGACGGTGGGATCACCAGGCGTCGAAGGCCGCCGACCTTCATGCCCGCAACTCCCTGATCCCAACCCTGGATGACCTGACCGAAGCCCAGAGTGAAGGCGAACGGATCGCTGCCAACGGAGCTGTCGAACTGGATCCCTTTGCCATCGAGCCTGGCTGCGTCGTACAGCCAGCCCGTGTAATTCACCGTCACGACCGCCCCCGCGGTCGCTTCAATTCCACTACCGACGCGCACGTCAGTCTGTTTGTACGGCGCCGTCGACGGCGTGGTTGGTGAATCGCCGCAGCCTGCCGCCATCGTCGCGAGCCCTACGCCCGCGAGCACGAGTGTGATCCGTCGAAAAGTCATATAGGAATAGAAATGATAGCTCCAGATCACGTCAAATCACGCGAACCGCGATCCTCGCCCGGCGCGTCCACGATTTGCTTCAACTCGCCGTAATCGAGCCATACGACATCGCAGCCGACGCAGCGATCCATGACGACATTGCCGGGGCCGTAGTACCAATCGGTCATCATGCGGTTTCCGCACTTCGGACAATTCATGCGGCGCCGCAGCTCCGCGATGTCGGTCGGAGTCGGCGGCACCGACTGATTCTGGGCCCACGCCCGCCGACGGCGCACCAGTTCTGCGAAATCTCGCCGGGACAGGAGCAGTCCCCGGCACTTCTCACAATACTCAACCTGGTAGTCGTCGAGCATGCCCCGCACGAACGGCGCGTTGCAGTTCGAACAAAGGACTTCCGACTCTCCTGGCCCGAGGAGCCGGATGCCGTCGCGACTGACCGCTTCCGGAAAGGAGGTCGTGCCGCAATGCGCGCAGACGTAATAGCCGCGCGCATTGAGTGCCATCGCGGCGCCGCAGTTCACGCAATTCACATAGGGATCTTCGCATGAATTGTCCTTCCGCCTAAAGGCGGAAGCTACAAGCTCAAGGCGGAAGCTACAAGCTCAAGGCGGAAGCTACAAGCTCAAGGCGGAAGCTACAAGCTCAAGGCCGAAGCTACAAGCTCAAGGCCGAAGCTACAAGCTCAAGGCGGAAGCTCAAGGTGTCTCAGTCGAATCTCTGATCATCTGCCGACGGCCCGTAGACCGCCGGAACGGGCACCTCATTCAAACGCAGATACACCGTCAACTGACCGCGATGATGGGCGAGATGGTTGATCGCGTCGCGCATCATGATATGCCGCGGCTGTTCGACGACAGTCTTACCCGATACTAGCAGCCGCCATGGCTTCATCAGGTGATCGTCATCGGTTTTCTGCAGCGCGGCTCGCGCCGCCGCGACTCCATCGTCGGCGGTTTTCACGAGCTCCGATGCGGTTTTGAAATTTGTTTGAAACGATCCTGACGAGCCGCCGGGCGGGCTCAGGTCGAATTCATTCTTATCGATCATCATCGCGAGCCACGACGGCATGCCCGCGATAAGGGCCGCGAGTCTGCCGAGCGGCATCGATTTCTTGTGTGGCTGCCAGTCGTTGCGCCCCTCGGGCACGCGTTCGAGCACGCGGCGGGTCAGCCGCCCTTCGCGGTCCAGTTCGCCGAGAAACAATTCGATCAATGTCATCGACCCTTCTCCCTTCTTACGGCCGATGGTCGGCCTTCATCCTGGCCATCTGCGCGCCGAGGGCCTGGAGCTCTTCGCGGCTGAAGATTCCGCGAGCTTTGCGGAACATCTCACCTTCTTCTTCTCGAATGTGATGCTCGAGGCTCTCTTTCAACACCTTGAACTTCGCGCCCCATCGTTCATCGTCGGCGGTGAGCGTATGAAGCTCTCGCGTCAGCACGTCGGCCACGTGGTGCTCCTGGTAACCCTCGAGCACGATGTCGCGGGTCTCGGGATGCGCTTTCAACGCGGGATAGAGGATCCTTTCCTCAACGAGTTCGTGCAGGTTCAACTCAGTCGTCAAAGTGTTGAGCAGTTCCGTTCGGCCCTTCATTGCGCGCTCGGTCGTCTCCTCCCCCTGTTTCAGCAATTGCTCAAAACGACGGTGGTCGGTCTCGAGGAGCATAATTGCATCCTGATCGCTGGAGGACCATGGAAGGCGCTTCGTGACGGCAGCGACGGCGCCCGCAAGAGCGCCTCGGACGCTTGTCGTGGCACTCGCCAATGTCGACGGTTTCTTCGCGGTCGTCCGTCGCCTGGATCGTGAGGCAACAGCCCGCGCGGCGGTCTTTCGCTTCGAAGCTTTCGTCTTGGGAGTGGCGCGTCTTCTGGATACGCGGGATTTTGGAGATGATTTTCGTCGAGCCGGCCGTTTTGCGGTTCTGGTCGATTTGCTCTTCGCCACGTTTCCCCCGTCAAAAAAACGAGCGGCGAATAACGCCGCTCGCAACAGGTCATAGTGGCACAGAAAACGTGTTAGCGGCGAACGTCAGTCGTGTGCCCCGCACCCGCGCCAACCGCGTGCTGGCCTTCGGCAAACTCCTCGATCATCTTCTTGTTGAATGCCGGAATATCGTCGGGCTTTCTCGACGTCACAAGCCCGTTATCGACAACGCACTCAGCGTCAACCCAGTGAGCTCCCGCATTCCGCAGGTCGTTTGCGAGAGACGGCCAGGACGTCATCCGTCGTCCCCTTACCGCCCCTGCCTCGATGAGGGTCCACGGCGCGTGGCAAATTGCCGCGATGGGCTTCCCTGCCTCGACGAAGGACTTCACGAAGCGCACGGCTGCCGGGTTGGCCCGGAGCTTGTCCGGATTCATCACGCCACCGGGGAGCAGCAATGCGTCGTATTCATCCGCATCCGCACTCTCCAACTGACGATCGACGGAAACGCCTTGCCCCCAATCGTCGTGCTGCCAACCCTTAACTCGGAAATTCTGCGGCGACACGATATCCACTTTCGCGCCCGCTGCTTCGAGCGCGTTTTTGGGTTCCAGCAATTCGCTCTGCTCGAATCCGTTCTCGACAAGTGCCGCGATGCGCTTATTGCGCAGTTGATCTGCCATTACGAACACCTCCTTTGGTTGTTCGTTGGAGGTGCAAGCGAGAGTCCATTCAGTTGGTCAATTGGTGAATTGGTGAATTGCGGCGCCTGAAGTGGACAGCTCGGCAGCAGATCCGAGCAAAATGCTAGGAAACCAACGGATGTCGAGTGGTGCCCTGTTTGCACATTGTGGCGGCATGACTCGCCATACTCTACGGCATCATCGATGGCTGCTCACGGTCTCGGCGCTTCTCGTCAGCGCGTCGCTTACGGCCCAGACGCGCATCGAGCCGCGTCGAAACAGCTTCACGCCGGGGCAGGATGTTCAGCTCGGACGAGAAGCGGCTGCGCAGGTGCGACAGCAACTTCCGATGTTGAACGATCGAGCGACTGAGAACCTGGTCGAGCGGATTGGCGCGCGGCTGGTCGCTGCCGTCCCGCCGCGCTTCCGTCAGCCCGCGTTCCGCTATTCGTTCGATGTCGTCAACCAGCGCGAGATCAATGCCTTCGCATTGCCGGGTGGTCCGATGTTTCTCAATCGAGGCATGCTGCAGGCGGCCCGAACCGACGATGAGGTCGCGGGCGTGATGGCGCACGAACTGAGTCATGTCGTGCTCCGGCATGGAACCCTGCAGGCGGCCAAGGCGCAAAAATTTCAGCTCGGCGCCATCGCGGGCCAGGTGCTGGGGTCCATCGTTGGCGGACGAACCGGGCAGGTCATTGCTCAGGGATCGCAATTCGGTCTCGGCACATACTTTCTGAAGTACAGCCGCGAGTACGAACGCGAAGCGGATCTGCTCGGGGCGCAAATCATGGCTCGGGCTGGATACGATCCGCGACAGATGGCGAACATGTTCCGCACGATCCAGCGTCAGGGGGGCGGCAGCGGTCCGGAGTGGCTGAGCGATCATCCTGATCCGGGCAATCGCTATACCGCGATCAACCGTGAAGCGGCGTCGCTCCGGGTCAACGGAACCGCGGATACTGGTCCTGCGTTTGAAACGGTCCGCACCCGCCTCGCACACATGCCGTCGGCACCGGCGACCAGGCGAGGGAACTAGAAAGGCAAAAGGTAAAAGGTAAAAGGTAAAACGCCGTGGCGCGCTAAAATCGCGCGCCATGTGCACCAAAACACTGCTCGCTTCTGTCTTCCTCGTCGCCACCGCATACGCTAGCGTCGCCGCCCAAACACCAGGCGACCGCTCCGGCGGGAACCAGTCGCCTCCTGTTCAGACGATCGACGCCCGCGTCACCGGCTTCCAAAAGCTCGATGGCTACATGCCGCTCTATTGGGATCAGAAGACCGGGTCTCTGTGGATGGAGATCGGCAAGTTCGACAGCGAAATGCTTTATTCGACGGGCCTCACCGCCGGACTCGGTTCGAACGACCTCGGTTTGGATCGCGGACAGTCGGGTCAGGGGCGCGTCGTCAAGTTTCAGCGCGTCGGACCGCGCGTGCTGATGGTGCAGCCGAACTACGCGTTCCGCGCCAACACGACGAACCCTGATGAGCGTCGTGCTGTCGAGGACGCCTTCGCCAAATCGATCCTCTGGGGCTTTGCAGTCGGCGCCGAAACGGACGGTCGCGTACTCGTGGATGCGACGGAATTCTTCGTGCGTGACGCGCACAATGTCATTGCGCGCCTCCGTCCGGGACCATTCCGCGTCGATCGGACGCGAAGCGCGATCAACATGCCTGGCACCAAAGGGTTTCCGAAGAATACGGAAGTCGACGTCATTCTCACCTTTGCCAACGACGGTGCCGGCGGAGGGCGAGGCGGCGGCGGCGGACCGGCGCAAGGCCCACCCTCGGTTGGCGGTCCGATTCCAGGTGGCGGCGGCTTTGGCGGCGGTCTGTTCTCGGGCACGGTTGCGAGTGTCACGCCGACAGCGGATGCCGTCACGCTTCGCGAGCATCACACGTTTGCCGAGCTTCCAGACGGCAACTACAAGCCACGCGTTGCCGACCCGCGCGCCGGGTTCTTTGGGATCCAGTACGTCGACTACGCTGCGCCGCTCGGCACGCCGCTGGTTCAGTACTTGATCCAGCGACACCGGCTCGAAAAAGTCGATCCGTCCGCGCGCGTGAGCGATGCGAAGAAGCCGATCGTCTACTACGTCGATCGCGGCACGCCGGAGCCAATTCGCTCGGCCCTTCTCGACGGCGCGCGCTGGTGGGATCAGGCATTCACGGCCGCCGGCTACCGCAACGCGTTCCGCGCCGAACTGCTGCCCGAAGGGGCGGACCCGATGGACATCCGCTACAACATGATTAATTGGGTGCATCGGTCGACGCGCGGGTGGAGTTCTGGCGCAACGATCTCGGATCCACGCAGCGGCGAAGTCATCAAGGCCACAGTCACTCTTGGATCGCTGCGCGACCGCCAGGATTACTTGATCGCCGAAGGTCTGCTCGCTCCCTACAAGACGGGCACGGAAACTCCCGCGATCCTTCGCGACACGGCCATGGCCCGCATCCGTCAGCTCGCGGCGCATGAAGTCGGTCACACACTCGGTCTCGGGCACGAGTACTACAACAGTTCCAAGGGGCGAATCTCCGTGATGGACTATCCGCACCCGCTCGAGAAACTCAATCCAGACGGCACCGTCGACTTGTCGAACGCTTACGCGATTGGCATCGGCGACTGGGACAAGGTTGCGATCGCCTATGGTTATCAGGATTTTCCGAAGGGGACGGACGAGAGCGCTGCGTTGAGAAAGATCGTCGACGACGCGTGGGCGCAGGACTTGCGCTACATGACGAACCAGGACACGGACTCCAGCCCCCGTTCCGATCAGTGGAACAACGGCACCGACATGGCGACCGAGCTGCATCGGATCATGAAGGTGCGTCGCTCGGCGCTCGATCGCTTTGACGAAACGGTGATCAGGAAAGACCAGCCGATGGCGACGATGGAGGAGGCACTCGTACCGCTCTACATGTACCACCGTTACGCCATCGAAGCCGCCGCGTCGGCAGTTGCAGGACAGGATTACATCTATGCGTTTCGCGGCGACGGACGTTCACCAACGAAATGGGTTTCGGCGGCCGACCAGCACGCGGCACTCGCAGCGCTCGTGGCGACGTTGAAACCGTCTGAGCTGGCGTTGCCGAAGACCGCCCTCGACAAGATTCCTCCGCGGCCGTCCGGCTGGGGACTACACCGTGAGCTGTTCGCGCGCTACACGGGCGACACCTTCGATCCGATCAGCCCCGCCTCGATTGCTGCAGATGTAACGATCGGCTTCACGCTACAGCCGGACAGGGCGGCACGCATGGTCGCGCAGCACGCAATCGATCCGTCGCTGCCGGGCCTCGCGGCTGTCATTGATGCGTTGCGAACCGCAACGTTCCAGGCGAGCGCAACGACGCCCTACGAAGAGGAAATCCGTCGCGCCACTGCACGAGCGCTGGTCGAGCGTCTGATGTGGCTGGCCGGCGGCGCCCCGATGCCACAGGTGCGTGCGGAAGCGTCTGACGCATTGCGGAAGATTCAAATCGGCGAGCATGCGCTCAGAGGAAAAGGGGATGGGCCGGCGCAGGCGCTTCTCGCCGCCGACATCAAGCGCTTCCTCGAGCGTCCGATCGAACCAATCCGTTCGCCGACGACCTACGATGCTCCACCGGGTGCGCCGATCGGGGACAGCGGTATCGACTGGCTCGCGCCAGTGGCGTGGTGCGGGTGGGAGGGCATTCGGTAAGGTGCCGGCGGTTGGCGATCAGCGGTTGGCGGCACCGAATCCTGGACGCGAGAGCTGACCGCATATGTCCAATCGCCAATCGCCATTCGCGAACCGCCATTCACGAGTAATATGCACGCATGCGCAAACGAATGGCCGCGATAGCCCTGCTTGCACTACTTCCGCTCACCGGCCTGATCGCCGGTCAGGACGATGGCGGACGGAAGGTCTTCGAGAGCCGCTGTGCCAGATGCCACGGCGCAGACGGCAATGGCGGTGAGATGGGGCCGCCGATCGTCACGCGCCTTTCGGCGCGCGACGATGAGCAGCTCGCCGCGTTCATTCACGAAGGTTCTCCGTCCAAGGGGATGCCGCCGAGTGATGTCACCGGCAACGAGTTGCGCGACTTGATGAAGTTTCTGCGCTCGATTGAAAGGCGTCCGGAAGCCAAACCGATCGTACGGACGAAGGTCCAAACTACCGCGGGCGCGAGCCTCGACGGTCAAGTGCTCGCCGAGGGCTTCGAGGATCTGCAGCTGCTGACCGACGATAAACGCGTCCACCTGTTGCGGCGTGTCGGCGATCGAGTTCGCGAAGTGACGTCGGAAGCCGACTGGCCAACCTACAACGGCGATCCGCGCGGTAATCGGTATACGACGCTGACGCAAATCAACAAGACCAACATTCAGCGGCTCGCACCGAAATGGGTATTCGCGTTCCCCGGTGCGGGTTCACTCCAGGGGACACCCGTGGTTGTGTCGGGGATCATGTACGTCACCAACCCGAATGAATGCATCGCGCTCGACGCGGGCACGGGGCGCATGATCTGGCAGTTCAAGCGCCCGCGCACGATTGGCATTACCGCTGGGAGCGCCAACCGCGGCGTCGCAGTGGCCGGCGATCGTGTGTTCCTGGAAACGGACAACGCGCACATCCTTGCGCTCAACCGATTCACGGGCGAAGTCTTGTGGGAAACCGCGCTGGAGGACTGGCGCAAAAACTACGCGGCTTCGTCGGCGCCGCTCCCAGCCGGCAATCTGATTATTTCGGGCGTGACCGGCGGTGAACACGGCGCGAACGGATTTGTCGCGGCGCACGACCAGGAAACCGGCAAAGAAGTGTGGCGCTTCTGGACCGTGCCCAAGGCCGGAGAGCCTGGATCGGAAACGTGGCAGGGCAAGGACATCGATCACGGCGGTGCGCCGACATGGTTCACCGGCAGCTACGATTCCGATCTCGACATCGTCTATTGGCCGACCGGGAATCCGGCAAAGGAGTACAACGGCGATCATCGCAAGGGGGACAATCTCTACTCGGACAGCATCCTTGCCCTCGATCGAAAGACGGGAACGCTGAAATGGCATTACCAGTTCACGCCGCACGATTTGTGGGATTGGGATGCGACAGAAACGTCAGTTCTTGTTGACGCCGAATGGCAGGGACAGCCGCGGAAGCTGATGCTCCACGCGAATCGCAATGGCTTCTTCTACGTGTTCGATCGACGCGATGGCACGCTGCTCCTGGCCAAGCAGTTCATCAAGATGTTGACCTGGGCGAGCGGCATCGGCAAAGACGGCCGGCCGATCAAGATAGCCGGCCAGGAGCCGTCGGCAAATGGAACGAAGGTTTGTCCGTCGCAGGATGGCGCGACGAACTGGTACTCCCCTTCCTACAATCCGGTGACGCACCTGTACTACATCCAGACGTTCGAGAAATGCAGTGTCTACATCAAGCGCGATCAGGGCGATTGGGAGAGCGGCAAAACTTATCTCGGTGGAACGCAGCGCACGGCGACGGATCCAACGCCGCAGCGCATCCTTCGAGCGCTCGATATTCGAACGGGCGCTGTGGTTTGGGAGCTGCCGCAGCGCGGGCCTGCGTTCTCCTGGGGCGGCACGCTCGCAACGTCGACTGGCCTGGTCATTTTTGGTGAGGACGGCGGCGCGCTGATGGCGGCGGATGCGGTGACCGGCAAGCCGCTGTGGAGTTTCAGTACCAACCAGACATGGAAGGCATCGCCGATGACTTACATGTTCGATGGCAAGCAGTACATTGCTGTCGCGGCAGGCGGGAACATTATTGCGTTTGGAATTCAGTAGACATCCCAGGGGTGCTAGCGACGGCGGGCTTGCGACTCAACGACGAGTGCGAGGATCCGATCCAGCTTGCGTTCGAGTCGGGTGATTCCGGCGCTTAATGTCTGGTCGGCCCTATCCAGTCGCTCGTACGCGAAATCCGTATAGGCTCGCTGTTCGACGAACTGTTGCGTGATCGCCGCGAAGGATTCATCCAGCCGTCGATCCACCCGCTCAAAGCGCGCGATCATTTCTGCCCGGAGTTCGGCCATCCCGGCGATCATTTCTGCCCGAAGCTCCGCAATCCCCTCCATGCTGTCGTGATGGATGTGCGCGGGTCGTGCCAACGACGATCGAGTCAAAATGCGCCGAACGTTGTCGTCACGCCGAAGCGACAACTGAGAATTCTCCACGTTCCTTGCCCGGGCGTGATGATATTTTTGCCACGTTTCCATCTGGCGCTGCTCGATGAGACGATGCCATCGTCGCGGCTGGGAATCAAGGAGGGATTATTGAAACGTACGATCCTGTGGCTGGCCGTCGTCGCCGTTCTTCTTGCGGCCGGAGTTGCGTACGGTGCGATCCGCCGCGAACGCTGGTATCGCAACGCCCCGGAAGGTCGAAGACAGGCGCTACTCGAGGAGTTGCAGCCGGTCGCGCTGGCCAACTGTGAACTGAAGCGATTTGGCGAGGCGAACGACGGCGGGTACTTGTTATGCGGGAACCTGCTGAAGGATGTGCAATCGGCGTATTCGTATGGCATCTCGGGTTACGACGGCTGGGGATGCGATATTTCGCGTCAGCTGAAAGTACGCGTCCACGAATACGACTGCTTCAATCTGCAGGAACCCGTCTGTGAAGGGGGGACATTGGTGTTCCATCCTGAGTGTGTGGCCGGCGATCGATCCACGGACGCCGAGAGTCGCCTCTTTGACACCCCTGCATCACAGATCGCGCGAAACGGCGACGCCGGCCGTCACCTCGTCGTCAAAATGGATGTCGAAGGAGCGGAGTGGGACACGTTCCTGAAGATATCTGAATCGACACTCGATCAGATTGATCAGCTTGCCGTCGAGTTTCACGGCGCGAATGGATCGCAGTTCAAGGATGTCATAGAGAAACTCAAGCGGAATTTCTACATCGCCAACCTCCATTTCAATAATTACAGCTGCGCACGTAGCAATTGGCCATTTCCAGCGTGGGCCTATGAAGTCCTGTTCGTCAGCAAGCGTCTGGCGATTCTGGATCGCAGCAAGCGTGCTGAGTTCAGCCCATTGAATACTCCGAACAAGCCGTCGGCGTACGATTGCCAAAGCATCACGTGGGTTCCCTTCCTGCGGACACTGACTCACTAGCTCTGGCTTAGCGCAGCAGTTCCGTCACTAACCACGGACGGACTCGGATTGCCACGGACCTCAGCCCAGGTGATGTATGAATAGCGGCAGTTTTTTCGCTGCAGGCACAAAATCCGTACGGTTCGCTTTTGGAATTTCGCGGTTTTGGCCCGATCGGCGGTGGCACTCCGCTTGCTCTGTAATGGAGCAGAGGTTATTTGGCTATGGCAAACGATCAGGCCCTCCCGGATGCACTCCGATACCTCGATGCGGATCAGGTGAAACATCCGTCTGGCACGCTTGCGGGAGTGACGGTCTGTAGCTCTGACGATGAGACGCTCGGCGCCATCTCGGGTGTCCTCGTTGAACCAGCCAGCCGCCGGGTTCGGTACTTTGTGGTCGATCGCCGGGTTCGGTTGTTACCTCGCCGTTACATGTTGGCGGCCGACACGCCAGCGGTCCTTGAAGCCGGCGATCAGAAGCTTCGCATCCTTTCCAGCGTCGACGATCTCGAACGGTTTGATGCGCGGCAGGTGGAGCGTTTCTCGGATGAAGACGCCATCACCGCGATGTTCGCTCATCCCGCCGCTTGATTCCGCGCCGGCGAGAAGCTGTTCAGCGCCTCCTCCTCGTTCTCAAACGATTCGAAGATCTTCAGCAAGCCGCTGATGCGCATAACCCGCTGACTGCGCGGTGAGAGGCGCAGCAGCTTTACATCGCCACCCTTCCGGCGCACGCTCACGTACTTCGCCGCAATGACGCCGACACCAAAGCTGTCGATATAGGTAACGCCGCGGAGATCCAGCAGGAATTTGAGGTGGGCCTCGTCGACGAGGTCGTTCATGCGGGCGCGCAGTTCCGCCGCGCCGTCGCCAAGGATAACGCGGCCCGACACCTGAAGGATCGTGACGTCTCCGATCCGGCGTTCGGTGATTCTCGTCGGCATGGGAACTTCTCTAAAACGCCGACTGCCTGCGGCGGGTCAAGCCCAGCGAAATTATACCTTCGCTAAAGCTACGAGGGACAAGCTGATTTCGCGAAAGTTCGGGGTGGCCCGGCAGAGGTACCGAAGAATCAGCAAACCTTCTGGCGGTGAAATCCGTCTCAGGTTAAAGTCGCTAAAACCGGAGTCCTCATGTCCATTCTGAAGAAGCTGTTTTCCCGAAACACCCAGCCGCGTCCGCGAGTTCGAATCTGCGTTGAGTGTGGGATGCCCGTAGCTGAACACAAGGAATGGTGCAGCATTCTCCGCACCCAGCGTGAGATGGACGCTCGCACGCAGACGGCGGCCGAACGCGCCTGACCCTTCGGTCCCCCTCCGGAGTCTGCTTTCGGAGGCTGGTCCAGCCGGGCCAGCGCCGCCGGCTTGCTTGCCGGTCCCGCGCGGTCGTTTCCGCCTGCTCCTTCGGCCGAGGCGGAGTACGGACTGTGCGACAATGCTCCAGGATCTCTGCAAGCAGGAGGCGTTATGAATCAGCCTCAGCAATGCGCTCACCCCGGTTGTTCATGTACCGTCCAGCCTAACGGGGAATTCGGTAAGTACTGCTCGGAACACTGTAAGGAAGCCAAGAATATGACGGAACTGCGCTGCGGTTGCCGTCATCCGGGGTGTAGCTGACCGCGATCAACGGCGCCGGCGGAACGCCGTTGTGGACTCGATATCGCGGCGGTAGCTTTCGATCTCGGCCGCAATCCGTTCCGGTTGCCAGGCCAGTTCGGCGCCCATAATTTCGGCTACTCGCGGTGCCGCACTCCACCCTTGATCTGCCGACGCACCGAGCCGCGTACGGCGCCGGATGAAATCGGAGACACGCTGGCAGTGTTCCGATCGAACGGCGCAGATGACCTCGGCGCCGACGTCGAGATACTCGGAGGTCAGCGGCCGCGTCCCGCGGGCACCCGGCAATGGCTTCTCGGCCGTCTCACAGCGCGCCGTCAGCTTCAATTTTTCGCACACCGCATCCACCGCTTCTTCTGCGATCGCTCGATAGCCAGTGATCTTCCCTCCCAGGATCGAGATGATGCCTGGCGATGGCAGATTGTTGACTATCTTGTGCATCCGGGAAACCGCGGAAGGTCGTCCCGGCTTCCTTACCAGCGCACGTACGCCTGCCGTCGTGTAGCGCACGTCCTCCAGCCGCAGCGAGGGAAACATCGGTCGAACTGACGCCAGCACGTAATCGACATCCGCCTGCGTCGCGCGTGCGTCAGCCGGATCTCCTTCATAGTCGGTGTCGGTCGTGCCGATCCAGGTCTGGCCGAATCGGGGAATGGCGAACATCAACCGGCGGTCGACGGCGGAGAACAGCACGATGGCTGATTCGGTCAGCGGCGGACACGCGATGTGAATCCCCTTTGTCGTCCGGATCCGTGCCGGTCGTGTACCGGTCTGTGCGCTGGCCGTTTGTTCCCACCACGCGCCCGTCGCGTTGACCACCACGCGCGCGCTCAGTTCGGCTTCATCGCCGTCGATGATGTGCCGCACGCGTACTCGGTGTGTAGCGCCGCCGTGCGTCACCGGCGGCACCACTTCGCAGTAGTTGAAAATTATCGCCCGGTGCATCTCTGCGTCCAGTGCGTTCTCGAGGGCCAGCCGTTCCGGCAGGTCAACCCGGGCATCAAAGTAGGCCGCAGCACCACGCACATCGTCGCGCTGCAGGCAGCCCTCGGCGGCCCGCGCCTCGGATGCGGACAGGACACGATGCCGGGGCAGCGACGTGTCCGGGCTCAGCGCGTCGTACAGCGTGAGTCCGACGCGTAGCTTGAGCGCGGATACCGACATTCCGGACATGAATGGAATCAGGAACTGCAGCGGCTCGATAAGGTGCGGCGCGATCCGCAAGAGCGTTTCACGCTCCTTCAGATCCATGCGGACGAGACGGAAATCGAACTGTTCCAGATAACGCAGCCCGCCGTGCACTATCCTCGTGGAGGCGGCCGTCGTCCCGCTACCGAAATCCCGGCGTTCGAACAACGCGACACGCAGCCCGCGCATCGCTGCATCCCGCGCAACCCCGCACCCGATGATGCCGCCGCCGATCACAACGACGTCGAACTTTTCCCCCTGCACTGACGCCAGCCGAGACATTAAGAGAATTGTAAGGTGCCCTCCTATCTTTGCTGTGTCTGCTTCTCTCATTGCTCGCGGGGCCCCACCCCCGCGCCTTTTCCCTTTTGCCTTTTGCCTTTTTCCTTTTTTCTGATCTAGTGTCCTGCCATGCAAACACTGCTTGCCGAAGCGCTTGGTACGATGCTGCTGGTTCTTCTCGGGGATGGAGTCGTCGCAAATGTCATATTGAACAAGACCAAAGGACAGAACGGAGGCTGGATAGTCATCACGGTAGGGTGGTGCGTTGCGGTCGCTGTGGCCGTCTACGTGGTCGGGCGCATTAGCGGGGCGCACCTCAATCCGGCGGTGACAATTGGCCTCGCGGTGATCGGGAGTTTTTCCTGGGGAGAGGTGCCAGGCTACATTGCCGCTCAGATGATCGGAGCGTTTGCGGGAGCCGTGCTGGTGTGGCTTGCGTACCTGCCGCACTGGAAAGCGACACCGGATCCGGCGACGAAGCTCGCTGTGTTCGCAACTGGTCCCGCCGTCCGCAACCCCGGTGCGAACTTCGTCACTGAAGTAATCGGGACTGCGGTTCTTCTGTTTGGAATCCTCGCGATCGCTGCCAATGCACAGACCGTCTCGAGGCCGGGCGACGTGGACCTTTCGTTCGTGTTCAGCCGCGGCCTGCAACCCCTGCTGGTCGGCGTTCTCGTGCTCGGCATCGGGCTCTCACTCGGGGGGCCTACCGGTTACGCCATCAACCCCGCCCGGGATCTCGCGCCGCGTCTCGCCCACGCAGTTCTACCGATTCCGGGAAAAGGAAGCTCGGATTGGGGATACAGCTGGATACCGGTTGTGGCCCCGGTGATTGGCGGCATTTTCGGCGCCGGCGCGTATTTTTTTGTGGGTTTCTAGTTCTGCTGGCTGCTGGGGCTGCTGACGGCCAGGAGCCAACAGCCAGGAGCTGATCTTGGAGGCGCGGAGTGCGAAGCTACGTCGGTGCGATTGATCAGGGGACGACGAGCACGCGGTTCATGGTGTTCGACCGGAGTGGACGCGAAATTGCCCGGCATCAGGTCGAGCACGATCAGATTCTTCCCAAGCCAGGCTGGGTTGAACACGATCCGCTGCAGATCGTCGCACGCATGAACGAGTCGATTGCCGCCGCGCTTAGCGCGGGGAAATTGACGGCAGGCGATCTTGCTGCTATCGGAGTGACCAATCAGCGAGAAACGACGGTCGTATGGAACCCGAAGACCGGACGTCCGTGGTACAACGCCATCGTTTGGCAGGACACGCGAACCGACCGCATCATCAACGCCCTTGATGCCGAGTCAGCCAACAGCATTCGTGCGAAAACGGGCCTGCCTCCGGCGACGTATTTCTCTGCGGCAAAGATTCAATGGATTCTCGAAAACGTGGATGGTGTCCGTGCGGCGGCAGCCCGTGGTGAAGCTGTATTCGGCAATATCGATACATGGGTGATTTGGAATCTCACGGGCGGCCGTGACGGCGGGTCGCTGGTCACCGACGTCACCAACGCCAGCCGGACGATGTTGATGAACCTGCGAACGCTGGCGTGGGATGACGAGCTGCTGTCGATCTTTACGATCCCGCACGCGATGCTCCCCGCGATCCGTTCTTCGTCAGATCGGACGGCGTATGGCGTCACGCGGCGCAGCGGTCCCGTCGGTGGGGAAGTTGCGGTCAGTGGTGATCTTGGCGATCAGCAAGCCGCCACCGTCGGTCAGGTCTGCGTTTCGCCGGGGGAAGCGAAGAACACCTACGGCACCGGCAATTTCATGCTGCTGAACACCGGCACCGAGATCGTCCCGTCGAAAGCCGGGCTGCTGACGACTGTGTGCTACCGCATCGGGGACGCTGCCCCGATTTATGCCCTCGAAGGATCGATCGCGGTCACCGGGTCGGCCGTGCAATGGCTGCGCGATCAGCTCGGTGTCATCGGTTCAGCGTCTGACATCGAGGCGCTGGCGACCTCTGTTCCGGACAACGGCGGCACGTACTTTGTCCCCGCGTTCTCCGGACTGTTCGCGCCGTATTGGCGATCCGATGCGCGCGGCGCGATCGTGGGATTGTCGCGATTCAACACCAAGGCGCACCTCGCGCGCGCGACGCTCGAAGCAATCTGCTTTCAGACCCGTGCCGTGCTCGACGCAATGGTGAAGGACTCAGGCGTCGAACTCGAGATCCTGAAAGTCGATGGCGGCGCGACAGCGAACAACGCCCTGATGCAAATGCAAGCCGACATTCTCGGCGTGCCGGTGGTGCGGCCGGTCGTCGCTGAAACCACCGCGCTCGGCGCGGCGTATGCCGCGGGACTGGCGACTGGATTCTGGAAAGACCTCGACGATCTCCGGCAGAACTGGAAGATCGATCGGCGGTGGGAGCCGCATTGGACCGACGACCAGCGCGACGCGGCGTACTTCGGTTGGGAAAAGGCGGTCCAGCGGACGCTCAATTGGGTTTAGTCTGCGGTTGGCGGCTGGCGAACTGGATCCGGAATCCGGGATCCGATTACGGAGGAGCAAGACACATCATGCGCCGATCCCTGTTGTGTTCTGTCGTGGCTGCGTCCATTGCGCTGTCGGCTGACGCCTTGGCGCAGACGAAACAGACGTTAACCCACGAGTTGATGTGGTCATTTCAGCGAGTCGGTGCGCCGGTGCCATCTCCCGACGGCAAATGGGTGGTCTTCAGCGTTGCCGAACCGAACTACGATCCGACGAAAGACGTGAGCGATCTCTGGATCGTGGCATCCGACGGCCGCTCGGCGCCGCGCCGGCTGACGTCGAACAAGGGCTCCGAGAGTGGACCGTCGTGGAGCGGCGACAGTGGCCGGCTCGCGTTCGCGGCGAAGCGCGACGACGACGAGGTTTCACAGATCTATGTGCTCGACGTTGCGCTTGGCGGCGATGCGCAGCGCGTGACCAACACACCGACTGGGGCGAGCGCGCCGACGTGGAGTCCCGATAGCAAACGCATCGCCTTTCAGGCCGCGATGTGGCCTGGTGCGACCGATGAGGAATCGAACCGCAAGGCAGTGCAGGAGCGCAAGAACGCGAAATCGAAGGTCCGCATTTACGAGGCGTTTCCCATACGCAACTTCGATCGATGGATCGAGGGCTCGAAGCCACACCTGTGGATCGTCGACGTCGACGGCGACAGGAAATCACGTTCGCTGTTTGCTGGATCGAAACTGGCCGCGCGACCCGGCTATAACGGCGATGGTTTGAGTGTTGCGTGGGCTCCGGATGGCGAGTCGCTGGTGTTTGCTGCGACAGATAGTGCTGACGCCGGCGCACGCGCGATGGTGCTGTCGTCGATCTGGCAGATCCCTGTCGCCGGCGGCGAACCGAAGCGGCTTGGTGCCGACGGGCTCGATGCCAGTGCGCCGCGATTCAGTCCCGACGGCAAGACGCTTTGCTTTACTGCGACGGATGGGAGGGCCGCGATTTACGCGGTGTCGCGGATCGCGTGCGCCACCTGGCCGATTGCGGGGCAGCCGGTACGAATGCTCACGAAGGATCTCGATCGTCCCGTGGGATCCTGGGCGTTCACGCCAGACAGCAAGTCGATTTACTTGACCGCCGAGGACGCAGGGCACGAGAAGGTATACTCGGTTCCAGCCGCCGGCGGCTCGACCACACTGGTCCTCGATGCGCCGCAAGGCGTCTACACCTCACTCGACATAGCGGCGCGAGCGTCGACGCCGATTCTCTTCGCCAACTGGGAAAGCGCGACCAACCCCCTCGAGATCGTACGGATCGATCCGGCGACGAAGAAACGCGATTTCCTGACGTCATTCAACACGGCCAAGGCCGCTTCGATTGATTGGCAGCCGCTTCGGGATTTCTGGTTCACCGGTCGAAACGGCGCGCGCATTCACAGCTACGTCGCGTTGCCGCCGCAATTCGATGCGTCCAGGAAATACCCGCTGCTCGTGCTGATGCACGGCGGCTTCGCCAGTTCCTGGCGCGACGCAATTTCGTATCGCTGGAACTATCACCTGCTCGCCCATCCAGGGTTCGTTCTACTCGCGACCGACTACCGCGGCTCGACCGGGTATGGCGAGAAGTTCGCGCTCGACATCCTCGGGGATCCGCTGAAGGGGCCGGCCGACGACATCAACGACGCGGCCGACGAGGCAATCAAGCGATTCTCGTTCATCGACGGCACTCGCCAGGCCGCCGCCGGGGCGAGCTACGGCGGTCACCTTGCCAACTGGATGGAAGGCACGACCTCGCGCTACAAAGCGATCGTCAGCCACGCCGGGCTGGCGACACTGGAGATGCAGTGGGGCATGAGCGACGGCATCTATCACCGGGAGCTGATGATGGGCGGGCCGTACTGGGAGAACCCGCAGAAGTGGATCGAGCAGAGCCCGCTCGCCAAGGCCGGCAATTTCAAGACGCCGATGCTGCTCTCGGTCAGCGACAACGACTTCCGCGTCCCGCAGGGCAACACCTTGACGATGTATTCGGCGTTGCAGCGGATGAACGTGCCGACACGACTGCTGGTGTGGCCGGACGAGAATCATTGGATCATGAAGGGAGAAAACAGCCGGGTGTTCTATCGCGAAGTGCGCACGTGGCTGGAGAAGTATCTCCTCGGCCCGAAGCTCACCTCGGACTGATCGACCGTCGCGACGATTGGGCTAACCTATACGACGACGCCATTGTTTACTCGCAATATGGTCGTCGCCCATCGCGCGGCGAACTCCTCATCGTGTGTTGTGAGCAGAATCGTGCGATTCTGATCGGCGAGTCGAGAAAGCAGCTCGCCGAGCTCCTGTCGGCGCGACGGATCGAGCGATGCCGTCGGCTCGTCCATCATGAGCAGGGGCGGGTCAACGGCGAGTGCCCGGGCGATGGCGACGCGCTGGGCTTCGCCACCCGAGAGTTCTCGCGGCAGCGCTGAGGCGCGATGTTCGACCCCTAATACCTCGAGCAGTTCCCTCGCACGGCGCTCGGCGAATCTTGCAGGTACGCCGAGCACGTGCATCGGCGCCAGCGTCACGTTGCGGAGCGCCGTCAAATGCTCGAATAAATGATGGAACTGGAATACGACGCCCACCTGACGCCGCAACTTCTTCACCACTTCACCGGGATGTCGCTGTCCAGCCTTGAGCGTCAGTCCGTTGAGCACGATCGTGCCGGCCTCGAACCGCTCGAGACCGGCAATGGCGCGAAGAACCGTCGTTTTTCCGGATCCTGACGGGCCCATCAGCGCCGCCACGCCGCCCCCCGCCAGGGAAAAAGACGTGTCGGACAGGATGGTGCGATCGCCGCGTCTGAGAGCAAGATCACGCACCTGCAGCATCGTGGTCATACCGTTGGGGCCTTCCAGCGCCGCTCGAGCCGGCGCGCGAGCGCGCCGAGCGGCAACGACATCACCAGATAGATGGTCGCACAGAGCGTGCCCGGGATGACCCAGCTTCCAAGATTCGTCGCGAAAATCTGCGTCTGCTTGGTCAGCTCGACAACGGTCAAGACAGAGACGAGCGACGAGTCTTTCAGCAGGGCGACGAAGTCGTTGGTCATCGGCGCTAACGCGATCCGGAACGCCTGTGGGCCGCGCACAAGCTGCAGGACCTGCCGTTCGCTGAATCCCAGCGTCCGTGCCGCTTCCAGTTGCCCCGTCGGTACGGCCTCGAGGGCGCCGCGATAGATCTCGCTCTCGTAGGCCGCATAGTTCAAGGCGAGTCCCAGGAGCGCGGCGACGAATGCCGGCAGCTTGATGACCGAGGCAAGGCCGTAATAGATCACGAAAAGTTGCAACAAGACCGGCGTGCCGCGCATCAGCTCGACGTAGCCGGTGAGCACAAGCCGTGGAACGGCTGTCGCGTACACGCGGCCGCTGGCGATCAGCACGCCCAGGGCAACGGCCAGCGCCATCGAGAGACACGACAGCGCCAACGTCACGGCAGCGGCTTTGATCAGCGATGGAAGGTAGCGAAGCGTTGCCTGCCAGCGGCTGAGTGTCGCGACGCCGATTGTTCCGTCCGAATCCGCCATCGTCACGGGCGGCACCGGTTGGCGCGCAATCAACTTCGCATACAGCGCCGGTTGATCGTCGTTCCAGACACCCCATTTGCGAAAAATGCGTTCGAGCGTGCCGTCGCGCATGGCGGTGCGCAGAACTTCGTTTGCCGCATCGCGCAGCGATGCGTTGCGGGATGCGAGTACGCCGACGTAATGGCTGGTCGCGACCGGGTCGGGTTGAACCGTGATCCCGGACATGTTCTTGCGCCGCCGCTCGGCGAGCACATTGTCGAGCAGCACGCCATCGACCCTTCCCAGCGATAAATCGCTGTAGGGATGCACGTCATCGTCGTAGGAGACCGCCCGTAGACCGTAGCGGCGTTCCGCCTGCAGGAGTATTTCGTACGCAATCGTGCCGCCGAGTGTCCCGACGGGACGCCCCTTCAGATCCGCGAGACGGCGAAGTGTGCCTGCGTCGGCATCACGCACCGCCAGCACCTCGCGAAACGCGTAGTACGGAATCGTCGTCGCCATGCCGGCACGCCGCGCGGGCGTGTCTTCCATCCCGCTCAAACCGATATCCGCAGTGCCGCGTTCGATGGCTTGATCGATCGAGGCGTAGGGCGCGAACAGAAATCGTGGCGTTCTGCTGACGCCCTTCGCAATGAGTTCGGCGATCTCTACATCGAAGCCAGTGACTTTGTCTGGATTTGTGGGATCGGCCTCGACGAACGGAGCGCCGCCTTCAGGATCGCCGGCCCAGCGGAGCTCCTGCTGTTTCGCCTGCGCGCTGGAGTAAAACAACAGCAGCGCAGACGCGAAACAGCAAAGCAGACTGCGCCTTGCCGATTGCTTCTTCATAAAATCCCCACCAGACGCAGTGCCGCGACGAAGGCAAAAGCCAGCAACAGACCATCGAACAGCCGTTGAGGGATGTGCGCTGTCAGCCATCGGCCGATGAAGATGCCGGACAGGATCGCAGGAGTGAGGATCGCATTCAACAACAGCGTCCCGCCGTGGATGAGGCCGAGCGCGACGCTGAAGGGAACCTTGAACGAGTTAATGATGAAGAAAAACCACGCGCTCGTGCCGACGAGCTCGAACTTCGGCAATGCCACGGCCAGGCAGTAGATCGTGAAAACGGGACCGGCAGCGTTCGCCAGCATAGTCGCCGCCCCGGCCAGCAGACCGATCGTCCAGGCGAACCACATCGAGTGAGGCACATGACTGAACCAGTGTGGGCGGATCGAGCGCATGACCTGCAGAACGGTCAGCGACAGAATGATCACGCCGATGATTGGTTTGTAGATCGCTTCATTGAGCCCGCGCATGACGATGGCGGCGGCGATCACGCCGAGACACGCCGGCGGCAGCATCCGGCGCACGTAGCTCCATCGTGCGTGCTGATGAAAGATGCTGACCGCGCAGACATCGCCGACGAGAAGCATTGGCAGCAGGACTCCGGTCGACTCGCGCGCGCCAAACAGGAACGCGAAGATCAACACCTGAACGAGGCTCATCCCGGCGAGCCCCGACTTCGACAGGCCGATGCCGAACGCCGCGATGACCGCGAGCAACCATTGGACAGGAGAGAGGTGAGGCAAGGATTGCTGATTGTTGATTGCGGATTGCGGATTGATCAAGATTGACGATTGCGGATTGGTTTGGTGATCGCCGATTTGAGGGCGAATTGAAGTCCGCAATCCGCAATCTCACGCCGACCTCGGCAATCGACGAAATCAGCAATCACCAATCAGAAATCCGCAATCGATACCGAGTGCCCCGGGTATACTGGACGGCTCGGCATCAATGTTCATCACATCCCTCATTCCCCGCGTCAGTGCCCGCACGCGAGCGAAAGGCACCGACTACTTCCGATCGGGCGGTGTGTTCGAGATTGGCGGTGGGGAATGGAGCGCGCACGCCATTGTCCGCGGCACCCGTGATTATCGTGTCGAGCTGAGGCGCGAAAGCGGAACCGATCGTTTTACCGCTTCGTGCGAGTGTCCGTATTACGTCGACCGCGGCGAAATCTGCAAACATATCTGGGCGGCGTTGCTCGACGCCGACCGGCGCGGCCTGCTTGCCGGCGACGGCACAATCCTCCCCGAGGCGACGCTCGAGCCTGAGTATGGTCCGACGTCGGACGAGCAGGTCGAGCGTGGCGGTCCGCCAGCCGCCGCGCGCCCGGCGTGGGAGCGTTTTCTCAACCAACTGCAGCGCGACGTCGTCGCCGCCGAACGCGCGCGGCCCGCTCCTCGGTTCTCCAACGGCGAACTCGTTTACTCCATCGATGTTCGCGAAACCCTGAAGGGCTTCGGAACGGTGATCAACCTCCTGTTCCGACAACGCCGCAAGAACGGCGCGTGGAGCAAACCGCGCCCTGCAAATGTGACCGCGAACGAGGCAGAACACCTCGCCAGTCCTGACGATCGTGAAATCCTGTCGCTGCTTCTCGGCGCGGGAAATCCGTGGACGTACGGGACGACCTACGAGCCCGGCTTCTCTCGATCGCGTTACACCCTCAACGGCCCCCTCGAGGATGTCGTCCTGCCGTTGATTGCACAATCCGGACGTGGAGTCCTCGATCGGCATGGCGACCGGCACGGCTTCTTCGGCTTTGTTTGGGACGACGGTCCACCGTGGCGGTTCGATCTTCAGATTGACGCCGAGAATGGAACGGACCCGATTCGTGTTGCCGGCAGCTTCGTCCGAAACGGCCAGCGTCTGGATTTGCGCCAGCCCGTCCTTCTGCTGAGCCGCGGGTTCCTGTTCACCGAAACCAGCCTCGCGCGCCTTGAGGTCGGAGCGGCCTTCCCGTGGATCGCTCAGTTGCGCAGCTTCGGTCCAATTGCGATTCCGCGCGTGCAGTCTACGGCGCTGGTCGAGACGGTCGCCCGATCTGGTCTCGACCCGGGTGCGCTGCCACCAGACCTTCGCTACGACGTGGTTGAAGGAACGCCACGTCCCCGAGTGCGCGTGTTTCGTCCCGAGCGCCAGAACCCGTATGCCTTGCGGCACGATCTTCGTGCCACCGTGCAGTTCGAATACGACGGTGCGATTGTCGAAGGGCCCGCCGCTGCCGCTGCCTATGATGCTGCCAACCGGCGGCTCGTCCGACGCGATCGTGCTGCGGAGCAGGCCGCGATCGATCGTTTGCACGAGCTTGGGTTTCGATATACGTGGAGCCACTTCGAGTCGCGCCAATTGCTCGGGGTGTCCCCCGAGCAGTTTCCCAAGATCGTCCACACGCTCGTCACGGAGGGCTGGCGAGTCGAAGCGGAAGGCCGCGCGTTTCGCCCGGCGGTCGGCATCCGGCTCGAAGTCTCGTCGGGGATCGACTGGTTCGATCTGCATGGCGCCGTCGATTTTGGCGACGGCCGATCGGCCCCTTTTCCGCAACTGCTGGCCGCCGTTGCCCGGGGTGAAGATGTCGTCGTACTCGACGACGGAAGCGTCGGCCTGTTGCCGGAAGAATGGCTCCAACGATATGCGGGGATCGCCGGCTTCGGGACCACCGAGGGGGACGCGATTCGGTTCGGCCGATCGCAGGCGACGCTGCTGGATGCGTTGCTCGCTGCACAACCGGCGATTACCTACGACGACACATTCGCGAAGATTCGGTCGGAGCTGCAGACGTTTGCCGGCATCGTCGCGGAAGACCCGCCGCAAACGTTTCGAGGAACGCTGCGCGAATATCAACGCGATGCACTGGGCTGGTTCTCGTTTCTCCGGCGGTTTCAATTCGGCGGCTGCCTGGCCGACGACATGGGCCTCGGCAAGACCGTCATGGTCCTCGCGCTGCTTGATGCGCGAAGGCAATTGAAGACCGCTGGGA
Source organism: Vicinamibacterales bacterium (assembly GCA_035758845.1). Lineage (GTDB taxonomy): Bacteria > Acidobacteriota > Vicinamibacteria > Vicinamibacterales > 2-12-FULL-66-21 > JALZOC01. The sequence continues at coordinate 3,435 of DASTVZ010000182.1, read as the reverse complement.
AGCAGACTCCATCGATCGTCGTCGTGCCGCGTTCGCTTGTATTCAACTGGCGCGACGAGGCGACCCGCTTCGCGCCGAAGTTACACGTCATCGATTACACAGGAATTCAGCGTGATCTCTCAGGGATTCGCGCGGCTGACGTGGTATTGACGACGTATGGAACACTGCGACGGGATGCGGCAGCACTCCACGCGATCGAATTCGACTACGCCATCCTTGATGAAGCGCAGGCGATCAAGAACGCCGCCACCGCGTCCGCCAAGGCGGCCCGACTGCTGCGCGCGCGTTACCGGCTGGCATTGAGTGGTACACCCATCGAGAATCACCTCGGCGAACTGTGGAGTCTCTTCGAGTTCTTGAATCCCGGGTTGCTGGGATCGGCGAAGGCGTTTCAGCGGGCCAGCACCGCGCGCACTCGCGGCGGCGGTGATGTTGGATGGCTGGCTCGCGCCCTCCGTCCCTTCATCCTCCGGCGGACGAAGGAGCAGGTTGCCCCTGAACTGCCGCGACGCACCGAGCAGACGCTGCAGTGTGAACTCGAGCCGGCGCAGCGGCGGCACTACGACGAACTGCGGGCGCACTATCGCGAGACGCTGCTGGCGCGCATTGCGCGTGATGGCGTCAATCGATCGAAGATGCAGATTCTCGAGGCGCTGCTGCGGCTGCGCCAGGCTGCCTGTCACAGCGCATTGATCGATCCGGCACGCGCCCATGAACCATCAGCCAAGTTCGAGGTGCTGATCCCGAGACTCCTCGAGGTGATTGCCGAAGGGCACAAGGCGCTCGTGTTTTCGCAGTTCACGAGTCTGCTCGCGCTGCTTCGTCCACGGCTCGAGGCATTGGACACGCCGTACGAATATCTCGACGGCCGCACGCGCGATCGCGCCTCGAGGGTGGAGCGCTTTCAGACCGATCCAGCCTGTCCGCTGTTCCTGATCAGCCTCAAGGCGGGAGGACTCGGCCTCAACTTGACGGCGGCTGAGTACGTATTCCTGCTCGATCCGTGGTGGAACCCGGCGGTTGAGGCGCAAGCCATCGATCGCGCGCATCGCATCGGCCAGTCGCGTCACGTCTTCGCCTACCGCCTTCTGGCGCGCGATACCGTCGAGGAAAAAGTCGCTGAACTGCAGCAGACAAAACGTGAGCTGGCGGATGCCATCCTGAACGCCGACGCCGGATTGATCCGCTCGCTGAACGCCGACGACCTTGAAATGCTCCTTTCCTGATGACTTCTCTCTGCCGACAGGAAGCCAGTTTCAAGAATGTAATGAAATGTGTCGCGATTGGGCGGAAAACGACGCGTCGCGAAGTACGAGGAAAGGCTGCCCTCGGGAACACCGATTGCTCTATAGCTGTTCCGGCGAGCCTGAAGAGGGAATTGATGTGCTGAAAGTAGACTTGCACCTCCACAGCTCGGAGGACCCGGTGGACGTGATCGACCACAACGCTCACCAGTTAATCGATAGAGCGGCTGAGCTCGGATTCGATGCCCTCGCGCTGACACTCCACGACTACGATCTGCGCGATCCCTCGCTCGAGGCTTATGCGCGTGAGCGTGGAGTCGTTCTGATACCCGGCGTGGAGCGGACGATCGACGGGCGTCATGTCGTGCTACTCAACTTCCCGGACCGGACGGACTACGTTCGGACGTTCGACGACCTGGCGGAGCTTCGGCGTACGACGAACGGTCTGGTCATCGCCGCGCATCCCTACTTTCCCGACGGGTCCTGTCTGCGATCGCGGCTGGATCGCCACGTCGATCTGTTCGACGCCGTCGAATGGAGCTACTTCTGGACGCGTGGACTGAACTTCAATGCGAAAGCGGCGCGGTTTGCGGCAAAGCACGGCAAACCGCTCGTCGCGAGTTCTGATTTGCACGACCTGCGACAGCTGGGCCGCACCTACACCTTAGTGACCGCCGATCGTGATCCGGATTCGATCTGCGCTGCGATCCGCGAAGGTGGTGTCTCGATCCAGACGAGCCCGGTGCCGAAGCTCGAACTTGCGCAGGTGCTGGGCGGCATGTTCAGACGCGGCCGGAAGGCTCCTCTGCCGGCGACACGTGAAATGCTTAGTGCTGAATTCTGATGGCTGGATTTGCCGTCTTTCATCCGGCGCTCAGAAATCACCATTCACCATTTCAGGACTCGATTCGTATCAATTCAATATCAAACACTAACATCCCCTGTGGGCCTTCCTTCCCCTCGTAGGCGAGCTTGCCGGGAATCCAGAATCGACGCTTCTCGCCAACAACCATCATCTGAACGCCTTCAGTCCAGCCATCAATTACACCATCGAGACTGAAACTTGCCGGCTGTCCTTTCGTGACCGAGCTATCGAACATCTTTCCGTCGGGTGTCCAGCCCGTGTAGTGCACGACAACCTGGGAGTTGGGACGAGGATGCCGGGTGCCGATGCCTGGCGACAAAACTTTCGATGCAAGACCTGTGGGTGTGCGGACCGCATCGGCAGGGGGTGCCGCGACGTCGGGTGGCGCAGGGATAGATGGTGTCGAACTACTCTCGGTCGATTGCGGCTTGCCGGAGCACGTCGCGATCATCAGTGCGCCAGCGATAAGAATGCACACTCGTTTGCGCATGGTCCATGATCTCAAATCCTAAGAGCAATCGCGACGACGATCGCGACCGCTGAGAGTGCGAGAAGCATGGTGAAGAGCGGCACGGCAAACTTCAGCCAGTCGCCAAACTTCACTCCCGCCGCGGCCGTCACCGCCATCAGCGCGCCGTTGGTTGGCGTGAGCAGCTCTGTCAATCCGGCGCCGTACTGAAAAGCAAGCACCACTACCTGTCGCGACAGGCCGATCAAATCGGCCATGGGAATGAGGACGGGCATCGTCAGAACCGCCTGACCGCTGACGCTCGGCACCGGCCCGTGCACGGCGACCTGCACGATGAGCATCCCGAGTGCAGACAGGACCACCGGCAAGCTTTGCAGTGGACTCACCAGGGCAGAGACGATGGTATCGATGATGTGCCCCTCGTCGAGCACGACGAAGATGGCGCGTGCAAATCCGATGAGCATCGCCGCGTAGGCCATCGACGCGAAGCCCGTGATGAATGCCTCCGCGGTGCCGGCGAAGCCGAGGCCGCCCACCAATCCAGCCAGTACGCCCATCGCAAAAAAGAGCGCCGACATCTGATCGAAGTCCCACCCGAGTTGCATGATTCCGTAGACGAACACGACGAACGTTGCGAGCACGAGAACCAGAACGATCGTGCCTCTCGTGTCGAGAGCCGCGTCTGTGATTTCCTGGTCCGCAGACTCTTCAGGAACGATCCGTGTCCGCACCGCGTGGCGCCATGTGCCGCCAATCCAGCCGCCGAGCGCCACGGCTAACACGCACAATCGAAACGCGGATCCCGAGAGCAGTGGGATCCCGGCGAGCTTTTGCGCGATCTGGACCTGAAATGGATT
>DASTVZ010000123.1:0-25289 GCA_035758845.1 Vicinamibacterales bacterium | reverse complement strand
AAAACCCGCCGGATACCGCGAGCGTGGTCGCGATGCCGGCGGCGAGGAGGGCCAGCACAAAGAAGACGGATGACGATCGGCGTGGTGATCCGTCCGGCGGCTCGGTCATCGATCCGCGCGGGCCGTTCGTCGGAGTTCCAGCGCCTGCCGCGCCTTCAATCGGTCGCGGCGGCGCGCGTCAGCTTCAGCGGCGCGCTTTCTGTCGTCATCAGTGTCGAGGATCAGGTGAGGAATGGGGACTCGCTGACTTTCGCGGTCGACGGCGACGAACGTCAGGTAGGCGAGGCTGGTCAGCTGTCGCCGCCCGGTGAGCGTCTCTTCGGAAAATACTTCGACTTCGACTTCGAGCGAAGTCGTCCATGTCGCGTTGACACGCGCCTTGAGAATGATCAGATCACCAATCCGGATCGGATGCAGGAACTGCAGGCCGTCCACCGCCGCGGTCACCAGCACACTGCGAGCGTGGCGATGGGCGGCGATCGCACCGACGAGGTCGATGAAGTGCATCACCGTACCCCCGAGGATGAAGCCGAGCGGGTTGGCATCGTTCGGAAGAACGACCTGCACCATCTCGGTCATCGATTCCGTGGGTCGCTTGGCGGGCTCGGTCATCGTGGCGGTTGATACTGTCGGGATCGGCGATCCCGGATCCGTCGTCCGAACGATCGCCACCCGTCACGGGAACTGTCAACCTAGTTCTTGCAATTTCTGTCCACGAACGCCCGCAGCGTGCAGCGAAGCTCCGGCGGCAGATCGTTTTCGTCAATCGAGCGGAGAAGCGAAACGGTCGACTGATAGGTTTTCAACTGCGCAACGCAGCGGGGACAGGCGGCGAGGTGGCGCTCGAGGTCGGCGTGCTCCTGAGGCGGCAGGTGATGCTCGACGAAATCCGCGAGAAGCCCGACGAGGTCGTTGCAGCGGCGTTTCTCAGGCACGGCCAGTAACACCAGCGTACATTCGAAGGGCCAGAGTGTTCAACTCTGGCCCTCATACAGTGACGTCAGATCAGCTTAGAAGTCATACCCGATCCAGACCGTGAATCGGGGCTTCCGGAACCACTTGCTTCCAGATTCTCCTTCCAGGATGCCTTGATACGCGAACACGTAATCCTCGTAGTCCTTGTTCATCAGCGTTCGCCATGACCAGTCGAAGTGGATCGGGAATCCCAAGGCAAACGTTTCGAGCCCCAGTCCGTACGACGCACGGCCGTCGACCAGCTTGAAGCCATTGATCGTCGCCGGCGGACCGTAGATCGGATCGTAGGTGAACGTCTCGTAATTCGGACGGAAACCGAGCAACGGCGTGACGGTGATCGGATCATGCGTCCACACGTTCATCCGGAGGCCTTCGTAACCGGCAGCCCCCATGCCCGCGAACGCGATCCCGCGAAGTCCACCAATCACACCGATTGGCGTCAGCGCCGCCTCGATCAGCGGGAACCGCAATTCGGCGTTGAGGAAGAACGCCTTGTTGCCGAGGAACTCGAGGTAGTCGTAGCCGCGCAGTTCGGAGTTGCCGCCAAAGTACATGTAACCCGGGAACTCTCCCCAGCTCTTGAACCCGCGCGCGCGGAACGCCAGCACGCCGTTGGTCGCGAGCCGCAGATAGTAGCGCAGGTCGGCATCGGCCGTCTGTCGCGACAGGAAACTGCCGACCGACGGCGCGTATTCGTATCCGATGCGCATGGTGTTCCCGGCAAGTGGACCATACTCACGGAACACCGTGGTCTCCCGCGTGTAGGCGACGCCGAAGGGCATAAAACTGCCCGAGCTGAACAACAACCGGCCGTACTGATCCTGCTGGTATTGATCGGCGACGGACTGGAGATTGGGATCGTTGTACCCCTGCTCGTAGTTGTAGACCCCGGCGGAGAGTTCCACACGCCCGTACCGGTTGAATGGATAGATACCAAAGATCGTGGCGCCGCGAGCCGTCTGCGTCGCGATCGCCTGATCACGGCTGACAAACGCGTACTCCGATCCGTAAAGCAATCCCGGATCGTAGCCATAGTAGAACTGTGTTTGCGAATACGCCTGCACCGCGTACTGCAGACGGCGTGACAGGTTCACATAGGAGAAGTTCATCGTCCGGTATTGCGAGACAGAGGACGCGAACATGCTGAACTGCTTGTCGCCGAGCACGTCGCTGAACGTCACCTCGGTGCCGCCGAAGACGTCGCCGCCGCTGGTCACGCCAAGCGCCACCGGCGGGCGTCCCTCGAGGAACAGTTTCTCGAAGGTGCCCTTCTTGTGAATGTTCGATGGCACGAGCGTGTGCGATGACGGCGGGGTGAAGTCGATTGGAGGACCAGCTTCCGCCGATCCGAAGTCGGACATCGCAACCGTGTGCAGCGCTTCTTGTCTGGGCAGCGTGTGAATCCCGTACTCGCCTTTGTAGTAGGTCACGAAGGCGATCTTCTCGGGCTTTTGATCGCGCAGCACGATCGGCGAGACGTTGCCGGTCAACGAGTCGGTGTACTGCTTCAGCTCGTTGGTTTTCAGGTTCAGCGTCCAGATGTTGTAGATGTTGCCGTTGCGCGCGACCTCGGGGTCGATCGGCTGATTCGGGTCGGTCGCGGTCGACGGGAACACGATGGTGTCGTTGTCGACGAACTGGACGCCGCCGTCATCGTGCGTGCCGAAGGTGATCTGCGTCTTCTTGCCGCTGGCGAGATCGACGCGAAACAGCTTGTCGTTTCCGCTGACCCGAGCGAGATAGATGATCGACTTGCCGTCCGGTGCAAATGTCGGAGCGTAGTCGCCGAACGCGTCGTCGGTGACGTTTCGGATCTCCTTGGTGTCGAGATTGATGACGAAGATATCGGCAATGGCTCCGCGCATCCCGGAGAACGCAACTTCTCTCCCGTCCGGGCTGACGTCGGGCGACTCGGGGCCGTCGACCGTCTTCAGCTCGATGCGCGTTTCGATCTTCTTGGTCACCACGTTCTGCATGATCAGGCTTTTGTTCTTCTCGGTGCGGGCGAAATAGGCAATGCGGTCGCCTGCTGGTGCCCACGACATCCACGACACGGCGTTGTTGCGGAATCCGCCAGGGGTCGCGATGTACTCGTAGCCGTGGTTCTGATTGAAGCCGCTCGTCAGGTTGCGGATGACTTTGCCGTCCTTGGTCGACATCAGCACGATGTCGAGTTCCTGTTCCTTCCGATTGCCCGCCGCGACCGCCATCAGATCACCTGACGGCGACGGTTCAATCGACACGACGACGGTGTAGGGTGTCTTGCCCCGTTTCGGCGCGAGATCCCTGCCGTAATCCTGCGGCCGTTCCTTATCGCGGAACGGCTTGAACCGGTCTTTCAGGTACTTGTCGAACTGCTCGTCGAACTCCTCCGGCTTCAGCCGGAATGCTTCTTCATACGCGCTCTCGCCGCCGCCGATGACCGCCTTGCGCAGCGCGAACAGAAACTGGCGCAAGCCTTCCTTGCCCCAGCGCGACTCGATGAATTCGAACGCGGCGTGTCCGAGGTTGTAGGGAAGACGGCCGTCGGCGAACTGCACCCCTTCGAAATCGCTCATCGGCGGAATGATGTCGGCGATGGCAGCGTCGCGGACGGTCATCAGATCGAACGGCTGCCAGTAGCCGGTCATATAGTCGGAGAGGCCTTCATCCACCCATAACGGCAGCTGGCGGTGAAGAAGCGACCGCGGGATGATGTCGAATTCAAAGATGTGCGTCAGTTCGTGCGTGATCAGGCGATACAGCGCGTCGGATGGTTCGTCGATCGGGAGCACCATGCGATCGCGATACGGTTCGGCGAACGCGAGGACGCCTTCCGGCAATTCGCCGGGCTCGATGTTCTGCTGCTGGAACTCGCTCGACGTCTTGTAGAGGACCAGCGGAACCTTGAACGCGAGATCGTGCTTGAGATCCGAACTGACCTGCTGATACGCGCTTTCGGCGTAGGAGGTGACCCGTTCGAGCTGTTTCTCGATTTCCGGGTAGTAGTAGATCTCAAAGTGATCGGTCTTGTAGATGTTCCACTTGAAGTCGTTGTAGCGGATTCGGTTCTTGCCGAAATACGGAATGTACGGCGTCTGGCCGAACGCCTCGCCGACGGGGCCGCCCAGAAGAAAGACGCAGACGAGGAATGTGAGGGCCATCGGCGCGACAGTGCCGCGCGGCGGACGCGTACGCATATTTCACCTCGGAAGCACAGCGAGACGGACCGAGGTCCGCTCCTGCGAACGCGGCGACGTAGATCGTCAGCTGCTCGTCGCCGATGTTACTGTAGCTGAGACGGTTGTCGCAACGTTCGCGTCCCCGGAAATGGGTGCCGGCAACGAAGCGAAACGATCGCCACCGGCCGCCCGAAGCAAGCCATGTGCCTGTTGGGCTGGTACCGGATCGCACGCAAACCACGCGATTGACGGCTTCGACCGTCCCCGCGTTGTCATCCTCCGGCAACGCGCCGTCCCCGTGGACGGACAACAAAAACCGTAAAAGGTGGCTGGCACCTTCCCGGGAAAGGTGCCAGCCACCTTTTACGATCGCCGCTATTTCAGCCCGAAACTGTGGCGCAGTCGGCGCCGCACGCGGAAAAAGGTGCCAGCCACCTTTCCGGCAAAGGTGCCAGCCACCTCTTCATCATCCGGCAGAGCCCGGACGAAGTCGGAAAGAACTTACAATACAAGGAATAAAGGGCCGTCCTGTCGGTGTTTTCCTTAAATGGGCGGCGTGAAATTCGACGCCATGGTATTTCGCCGCCGAGCGACCTCGTCCGATCCGCCCGCCGGCGAAGCTTCGCCGAAGAGTAGCGAAAGCGCGGATGACGCGTTCGTGCAGGAAGCGCTCACATACGTGGACAGCCTGTACGGCACCGCGCTGCGGTTGACGCGCCGGCCGGCTGACGCGGAGGATCTGGTCCAGGACACGTACTTGAAGGCGTTCCGTTCCGCCTCGCAGTTTCAGCGCGGGACGAACCTGAAAGCGTGGCTGTTCACGATCCTCCACAACACGTTCCGGAATTTGCTCCGTCACGACGGTCGCAACCCGGTCGACGTCGACAGCGAATACGTGGACCAGGCTCCGGCATACGGCGCGACGGAACATTCGCCCGAGGAGTTGCTGACCCGCGCCACGCTGGACGCGGACCTCCAGGCGGCGCTCGATGCGCTCCCCGACGCGTTCCGCCAGGCCGTGTGGCTGCGCGACGTCGAAGAGCTCAGTTACGCGGAAATCGCGCAGGTCTTGGCGGTGCCGATTGGCACGGTCATGTCGCGGATCTCGAGGGGCCGGCGCGCGTTGTACGAGCGGCTGCGGGCAGGGCACTTGCGCGAGACGGGGACGGAAACGGTGAAACGATCGGCAGACGGAAAGCAGAAGGCTGATGTGGTGTGAGGAGCGATGAGCAAGTGCCGTGAGCTGGATCCGTTGTTTGCGCCGTATGCGGACGGCGAAGTCGCCGCCGCTGATCGCGCGTCGGTCGAGTCACACCTCGATCGCTGCCCGCCGTGCCGGGAAAACGTCGCCGAGCAACGGACCGTTCGTGCGGCGGTTGCAGCCTGTCGCCCATCGCTTCGCTCGAGCGCGCCGAATGAACTTCGCGCGAGATGCGCCGCCCACGCGCTGAGCGCCCCGCCGCGCCGCTCATTCGCCGGCCGTCTCGCCGACCGACCATGGATTCCCCTGTCACTCGCGGCCACGCTGGTGATCGCCGTCGCTGCCGCGTTCATCATTGGCGTCAACGACAAAGTAGAGGCGATCGCCGCGCAGTTGACACTCGATCACATCAAGTGCTTTCAATTTGCGCCGGAGCGTCTGAAGCACATCGATGGAGCAACGGCGGCGCATCAATGGGCCGAGAAACAAGGGTGGACGATTGCCGTGCCCGATAGTTCGGCAAGTGCTGGCCTGGAACTACTCGGTGTTCGTCGCTGCGCGATGAGTTCCGGACGAGTGGCTCACGTGATGTACATGTGGCACGGACATCCGCTTTCGATGTTTGTCGTGCCGCGCGCGATCGACGGCGTGCCCGATCGACAGGAGTTCGTGGAGAAGTTCGGCCACGAAGCGGTGATCTGGTCAGGCAAGGATCGCACATACGTCCTGCTCGCGCGTGCACGTCCGACCGAACTTGCGCCGGTTATCGGATACGTGAGACAGATCGCGCGTTAACATTGTTCGTGCAACACAACCTTCGCAGGAGGAGTCCGCCGAAGGTTGGGGGTGAAAATGAAGAGTCGATGGATTGCCGCAATTGCCGCTGCCTGCGCGCTCGGGCTGCTGATCGTGCCGTTGATTCTGCACACCGCGCAGCTTGAATCGAGAGCAACGTTGCCAGAAACAGCCGACACGGCGAAGAAAGCCGAAGGCACCGCGAATCTTGATCTGGTCTTCAAGGACATGAACGGAGCGGAGGTTCGTCTCGCCGACTACAAGGGCAAAGTGATCCTGCTCAATGTGTGGGCAACGTGGTGCGGTCCGTGCGAGCTGGAAATCCCGGAACTGATCGAGGCCTATTCGAAGTACAAGGACAAGGGAGTCGTCGTCCTCGGTCTCTCACTTGACGATCCGGCAGAGACGCTGCGCGCGTACGCGCCGAAGAAGAACATGAACTACCCGCTCCTGCTCTGGGACGACAAGTTCGACGACGCGTACGGACCGATCGTGGGAGTACCGATCACGTTCTTCATCGGTCGCGACGGCACGATCAGCCGTCGTCATTTCGGACCGGTGACCAAGGAGCGGATCGATCAGGAGATCAAGGCGCTCCTGTAGTATGATCGCTTCAGGATGTTGAAGGGATTCACGCACGCGCGGCTCGCCTGTGGTTGCCGCATCGGATTTCGTGAAGGCGTGGAAGGAAGTCCGGTCACGGTCGTCCTCGACCAAAAGGGACCCGGATGTCCGCTGCCGCACCACATGCGCGATCTCCCGCTTTTCGATCATCGCGAGGCACTTCGTCCCTCGACGCGGCTGCTGCCGCCCGAAGAGACCGAGTACGAAGAGTCCTAGCTCTTTTCCTTCTTCTCTCGCTTCGCCTCTTTCGGTTCCCGTCCCGCTTCTTTCAGCGCGCGCCGCAGCAGAAACTCGATCTGGCCGTTCAGGCTGCGCAGGTCGTCGTCTGCCCAGCGCTGAACGGCATCGAGAATCTCGCGATCGATTCGCAGCAGGAACGGTTTCCGCTCGGCCACGGCGTCACTGGTAGATCGTGCCGGTGTTGACGATCGGCTGCGTCGACTTGTCGCCGCACAGCACCACCAGAAGATTGCTGACCATCGCCGCCTTCCGCTCGTTATCGAGGGTGACGATGTCGCGGCGGGACAGCATGTCGAGCGCCATTTCCACCATCCCGACCGCCCCTTCCACGATTCGCTGCCGCGCCGCGATGATCGCTCCGGCCTGCTGGCGCTGCAGCATCGCGTGCGCGATCTCCGGCGCGTACGCGAGATGGGTGATCCGCGCCTCCATCACCTCCACGCCGGCGCGTGACAGCCGCTCCTGGATCTCCTTCTTGAGGTGCTCGGCGACCGTCGCGGTGTGCCCCCGTAGTGAAATCTGCGCATCGTCGTGAGCATCGTAGGTGTAGCTGGTCGCCAGGTTTCTCAGCGCCGACTCGGTCTGCACCTTCACGTAGTTGTTGTAGTCGTCGACTTCGAAGACCGCTTCCGCAGTGTCGACGACTCGCCACACGACCACTGCGGCAATCTCGATCGGGTTGCCCTCGTTGTCGTTGACCTTCAAACGCGCGCTCTCGAAGTTGCGAATGCGCTGCGAGATTCGCTTCTTCGTGTACAGCGGATTTGCCCACCTGAGCCCTGGCCGCTTCACCGTGCCGACGTAGTTGCCGAAGAACTGGAGCACCTTGCCTTCGTTCGGATTGACGACGAAAAGACCCGCGAGCAGCAGGAAGGCGCCGAGGAGCACGAGCGTCCACCCGATGATCATTGCGGCCGATGGTTCTCGCGCGCCCTGAATGATCTGGTAGAGGCTGCCGCCGATGAGCACGATGCCGCCGATGAGGACCGGGAGACCCGGAATCGCCGGGTTTTCGCGTTCGCGAATCATGGTGTGCGACCTCCTCGTCGCCACGGAAAGCACGGACGAATACGGACCGAGTCCGTAAGATACCAATGTGATATCATTCTGGTATCTTCCTGTCAATACGGACGGGGTGCCGGGTGGGTTCCAAAAAAAGGCACAAGGCAAAAGGCAAAAGGGAAAAGGGAAGGCAAAAGGGAAAAGGGAAAAGGCAAAAGGAAAGGGAGAAAAGGGCGAAAAGGCGGTTACAGACCGATTCGCAAATTGGCCACGAGCGGCAAATGATCCGACGCCATCAATGCTTTTCGCGAACGAATGAGTTCCAGACCGCGAATTTCGACGTGACCCTCGTAATAGATGTGATCGAGATGCAGGACGGGAAAGATGCCGGGATAGGTACGGCGGCGCTTCAGGTGTTCGTAGATGTCGATGCTCTGGAATAGCGAGCTGAGAGTGCTCGTTGCCAGACCTCGCAGCCATTCATTGAAGTCGCCCAGAATGATCTTCGTGCCTTCAATTCGTTTGTCGTGGACGAAGCCGGCAAGGCGCGTCGCCTGATACCGCCGCTCGAGGACTGCGGTCCCGAGATGGACGTTGTAGATATGAAGTGCGTGTCCGTCGACATCGAGATCAGCGCGCTGGCAGGCACGCGGCTCACATGTTCGCCACGACAGGTCGTACTGGCTGTGGTGGACGATCGGAAAGCGGCTGAGCACCACGTTGCCGAACAAATGACTTCGAAGGTGACGCACGGACGCCATCACCCAGCCCATACCCAGCGCGGCGCCGATCTCCTCCGCTTGCCCGGCCCCGTTCGGTCCGGCGCCGATCACCTCCTGGAGTGCCACGACATCCGCATTCATTTCCCTGATGACTTCCGCGACGCGCATGGGCATCGTGCGCCGGTCCATGCCGCGACAACGATGAATGTTGTAGGTCGCGATCCTGACGTCGACATAGTGTCGACCAGTCTTGGTGTCGCTCACTGCTGTCGCTCCAGAATCCAGACGAAGGGACCGACGATTTTTTCCCAGACGGGACGCCGTCTCCAGCGCTCCAGCGTAACCTCCTGACTCTCTCGAATGTCGCGGGCGTAGTCCTCCAGCAATCTGCCGGCAAGCGCCCGATCGCGCATCGCGACGTTCACCTCGTCATTGTGTTCGAACGAACGATTGTCAATATTGGTCGTTCCCAGGACCGACCACAGTTCGTCGACGACGAACACCTTGGCATGAATCATCGTGCTTCGATACTCGAAGATCCGAATGCCCGCTTCGAGCAGCTGGCCCCACATGCGGCGGCTGGCGAGGCGGACCCAACGCTGATCCGTGTGGCGGCCGGGAACGATGACGGTGATCTTCACGCCGCGTCGGGCGGTTTCGATGAGCGCCCGGCGGAGCGATCGATCGGGCAGGAAGTACGGCGTGTTGATGTGAATGGAATGGTCAGCAGCTTCCATCAAGGTCTGAAACGTCACCCGCGACGCGGTCGCGCGATCCGACGGAGAGCTTCTAATCACGAACGCGGTGGTCTCTCCAGTCGGAGTCAGATTGGGAAAATAATTCGGACCGGTCAGAATTTCACCGCAGCACTCGAGCCAGTTCTCGGCAGCGACACCCTGCAAGGCGGCGACCACCGGCCCTTCGATGCGCACCATCGTGTCGCGCCATGGCTTGTGCCACCGCATTCGCTTGACCGAGGGATAGACCCACCAGTCGGCGATGCCGGCGCCGCCGGCAAAGGCGACCTTGCCGTCAACGATCAGCAGCTCGCGGTGGGTGCGATTGTTCAACCGCGCCAGCGAGTACCATCGCAGCCGTTGATACGACTCGATGCGGCAGCCGGCGCGGCGCAGACGACGGACAGGTCGTCCCCAGAGGGACAGGCTGCCGATCGCATCGACCACGATGGTCACCGTCACGCCGCTTCGTGCCTTGGCCGAAAGTTCGGCGACGAACTGGTCGGCAATCTTGCCAGGCTGAAAGATGTACAGCTCCATGTTGATCGAGCGTGTGGCCTGGCCGATGGCATGCAGCATCGCGGGATAGAACGCCACTCCGTTGGTGAAAACCGTCACCGCATTTCCGTGATGGAGTGCCGCCTGACAGGTCGACTGCAGCGTGTAGAGAAAATCACGCTCGTGAATCGACGTGCGCTGGGATAAGTGGTAATTGATCCCCGGTGTGAAGAGGAATACGAGGATCAGCCAGATGAGAAAGACCGCCCCCGCGATCGACAGCCAGAACATCAGCGCGATGTTCCCGAACCACGCGGCAGCGAAGCCGTCGACCGGCCGCCGGGACGCATCGGGATATCATAATCTGATGCTGCGGCGCGTGTGTTGGGGGATCCTCGTCCTCGGACTGATCCACGCGGCGTGTAAACCTCGTCCAGGGCCAATCGAGGTCGCCGACAACGTCGTCGCCATCCGGAATCAAACCTCGCGCGACTGGCGGAATGTCGTCGTCACCGTCAACGACCACTTCCGGGGGGGCGCACCGGCGCTCGCGGCGGGGAGCCGCATGGCCGCACCGCTGAGTCAGTTTCAAACGGCGTTCGGACAGCGGTACGATGTCTCGCGGCAGATGGTCTTCCGGATCGAGGTGACGGCCACCGACGCCAACGGCGAACCGGTAAAGCTCGAGTTGGACAAGAGAGGGAAATGACAAAATGGTGCATTGGTGAATTGGTGCCAAACTGACGCCGCCGCGCCTTTTCCGTCAATTCACGAATTCACCAACTCACGAATTCACCAATTGCAGCGACAAGGATCGACTACATGGCTCTCAAATCTGAATTCGACACGACATGTCCGTGCTGCCGCGCAACGCTTGTCATCGACGTCAATCTCCGGCGAATCGTGAGGCACGTGGAGCCGCCAAGTGGTGAGATGCCGGAATTGAGCGAGGCGCACCGCCTGGTCGATGAACAAGCGCGGCGGCGCGAGGAACTCTTTCAGCAGTCAGTTGCCGCGGAGCGAACGCGCGGCGACGCGCTGTCGAAACGATTCGAGGAAGCGCTGCGGCAGGCGAATACCGAGCCGATCACGAAGCCGACGAGGGACTTCGACTTGGACTGACGCTTACAGAAACTCCCTCGGCAGTTCCGTCCACCGATCCATGCGCTTGTAATACACCGGCTTGCGGCTGTAGCGCGCGCGATATTCCCGATACCGCTTCCGCAGGCGATCGATTCGCGCGTCGGCTGTGTGCAGCCGCCGGTGCGGTAATTCCAGCAGCATCCGTTCGACCTTCCAGACGTTTCCCGGAGACAGCCGCCAGTCGTAGTTCCCGATGTCGCGCAGGTCCGCGATCGCGTAGCCGGTGATGCGTCCCGAGAAGTCGACATACTCGTCGACGTAGCTGAGGGCGAGCGCGCGCGGCGTCGCGAACACCGGCTTTCGTCCGTGCAGGCCGGGATCGCGCGATCGGCCGATCGATCCCCATCGGCCATTGCGGCGATACACGAAGAGGACGTGATCCAGTTCGTCGATCGATTCAAACGACATCACGAGCGGCGGCCACCCATGCTGCTCGAGGATCACCGCCGCGGTCAGCGCGGCCTCCAGACAATGGGCTGAGTGATGGTTGATGACGCCGCGAAACGTCCGCTGGGTGGCTCCTTCCGGCGGCGGTTCGGTGTTGTAGGGAAGTGCGTTCAGAAAGCGCTGCACCTGGAGCGGCGTTCGAAGGCGAGCAATGATCCGACGCTCGCGCCGAGTAAACGATGACAACGGCGGCCGCACGGCGCCAATCGGAGGCGTCGATCCGGCGCTCAATCGGCGTGTCTCACTGCGTCCATCAACTGCGCCGGGGTCCAGTCGTTGCCGCTGAACACCGTGTCGAGTGTGCCGTCAGATCGGATGACCGCGGTGCGCAGATTATGCGTCACACCTTCGGCGCTCGTGCCTTCACGAATGACCGACACGCCGAATTTCGTCGCGAACCCATCGATCGTCTCGCGATCGCCGGTCGCGAAATGCCAGAGTCGTGTATCGGCGCCGACTTTCTTCGCATGCGCGGCGAGGACCGGCGGAGTGTCGAACGCGGGATCGAAACTGACCGACAGCAGCGCAACTCGATCGCGGAGTTGCGCGTCTGCCAGGATCTCTGTTTGCACACCTTTGAACTGCCGATCCATCCGCGGACAGAAGTCCGGGAACGGACACCGGGTGTATATGAATGTGACGACAAGGACCTTTCCCCGCCAGTCCGCAAGCGCGCGCGGCGATCCTGTTTCATCGACCAGTTTGACCTCCGGCACTCGTTCACCCGGCTGCAGGATGACGGCCGGCGATGCTGCGGCGGGCGGAGGTGTTTCGTGACCGGTACGTTTAAGGGCAGTCAAGTATCCCGTGTACTCCTTGACCACGAGCGTGCCCTGCACGAGATCGCCTGCTTCGAGCCCGTTGAGGAGCGCGGGATCGGAAACCTTGAACGGCATTGTCATGCCCGGCATCAGTCCACGAATATCCTCGTGCTTGATGGTGACTTCCTGACGGCCGCGATCGACGGCAAGTACTTGCCCGCGCAGATCGTAGTGCTGAGACCGCACACACCCGCACACCATGGCCGAGGTAGTGACGAAGACTGTAACCAACGTACGCACGATTGCCAATGTAGCGTGAGGCCGCACGTTGGTAAAGATTGTCACTGATGAGGTTTCGTACGCCGCGAAGTCGCGGCATGCATTCTGCTATACTCCCGCCCGAATGGGAGCCCGCCTCTTGTCTGTGCAGCAGCCCGATTCTTGCTGTTCGGAACAATCCGCGAGCGCACGTCGGCGAGACTGGTCCAGGGCGCGCGGACCGCTCGTTGTCAGAACAATTGCGCGTCATCTTTGTAGCGCAGCCCCTCCGGCTACACCTAACCTCCGGCGCTCTGTCGAAGTTTCGGCCGAGGCCGGTCAGGCTGCCTAGGGCAGGAGTAAGTGACAGATGGGCAGGAGACTCTACGTCGGTAACCTTCCGTACTCTGCGACCGAGGATCAACTCACCGAAATGTTCAGCCGCGCCGGTAAGGTCGACAGCGTACGCGTCATGCGCGACATGGCGACCGGTCGAGCTCGCGGCTTTGCGTTCGTGGAGATGGGCACGGAGGAGGAAGCACAGAAAGCAATCAGCCAGTTCCACGAACAGCAGATGGAAGGACGTGCGCTGGTTGTGAACGAGGCGCGTCCGAAGCCTGAGGGCGGCTTCGGCGGAGGTGGCCGCGGCGGCGGCGGCGGTTACCGCGGCGGCGGTGGCGGCGGCAATCGCAATGTCGACGATGGAGACTTCAGTGGCGGCCGGCGCAAGGAACCGCGCTGGTAAAAAAGGCAAAAGGCAAAAGGCAAAAGGTCGTGACACAGGGTCGGCGTTGTTCGCCGGCCCTTTGTCTTTACCTGTACCTTTTACCTTCTACCTTTTCCCTTTTCCCTTTTCCCTTTCCCTTTATTCATCGACAACCCAGCCATCTCGCAGATTGACGACGCGACTTCCGTATGCCGCATTCGTCTCCGAGTGCGTAACCTGGATAATCGTCGTCCCCGCTTCGTTCAGCTTCTTGAACAACTCCATGATCTCTTTGCCCTGGCTCGTGTGCAGGTTGCCCGTGGGTTCGTCGGCGAGAATGACTTTTGGATTGGAGATCACTGCGCGCGCGACGGCGACGAGCTGCTGCTGACCGCCTGAGAGCTGATTCGGGTAGAGATCCTTCTTCCCAACGATCGCGAACCGGTCGAGAATGTCGCACACCATGCTCTCGCGCTCGGACTTCTTGATGTCGCGGTACGAGAGCGGGATATCGAGATTCTCGTACACCGTCAAATGATCGAGCAGGTGATAGCTCTGAAACACAAAGCCGATGTACTGCTTGTGGAGCTTCGCGCGATCCTTGGCGGCGAGTTTATGCACCGGCTGATCGAGAAAGTAATACTCTCCCGTCCACGCGCTGTCGTGCATACCGACGATGTGGAGAAGCGTCGACTTTCCCGCGCCCGACGGTCCCATGATCGAGATGAATTCGCCTTCTTTCACGTCGACGTTGATGCGGCGCAGCACGTAGGTGCGACTGGTGCCGTGCGCGTAGGACTTCTCGATATTGCGAAGCGCGATCAACGCGTTCGGGGCGAGTGCGACCTCGTTTGGTGCGCTTGACACTGGTTGAGGCGCTCTGGAAAAAAAAGCCATGAGCTGCTGGACCCTTTCTGATGAATCGTTCCGGTACTCGACCGTTAGACGGCTCGTAGGGAGGATCGGTTTCTCATTATAGTGCCCAGTTTACGGTCCGGCATGCCCCTGCCGGATTTGCTGTTGACGCGCCACGAACCACTCCCCATATTGCATAGAAAAAGAGGCTGGGACGGCCCGTTCGGCGTCCAAACTGAGAAGCTGATGTCCGCGTTCCCTGTTCTCGTGTTGATGGCTGCAGTGACGGCCGGGGCACCCCAAGAGAGGCCCCCAGCGTCGACTGCCGCCCCTCCGGCGGACGTCTCCCACGCCACGCCCAACGGGGCCCCGCCCTCGACTGATGCTGACGATGAGTTGCCGGTCTCGGTGGATCGGATCCGCCGCAAGTTGTCGGAGCCTCCAGCTCTCAAAGTGAAGACCGAGGGGAATGTCTTCCGAGTCGAAGTCCTCGGCAGAAAGCCGACGATCGAAGATATCCTCGGTCCTGACTACTTGAAGGGGCCGATGCCAGCCGTCGCAGGTGGCATGACGCACCAGGAATTCCTTGACCTGGTTACGCCGAAGGATGTGCAGGGATATGCGGCGTTCAGCAATAAGGAAGCGGCAATGGTCGCGGCAACGTCATTTGCTCTGAAATGGGCGGTTCTGAAAGCGATCCAGAAATACCAGGACGCCAAGGCCGACCGCGACCGCGAAGCGGCGCGCAAAGAGGTCCAGGATGCGCTCGCCGAGCTCGAGAAAGCCCGCATCGCAGCGGGCCTCCCTCCGAAATAAAAAGGGAAAAGGGAAAAGGGAAAAGGAAAGACCCTCCTACCGTTTTAAAAACGTCTCGATCTCCTCCACCGTGCGCGGCACCGACTTCGACAGCCGCTCGAGTCCTTCTTTGGTCAGCAGGTACGAATCTTCGATCCGCACCCCGAGGTTTTTGTATTTCGCGACGACCGGCCGGACCTTCTCGATGAAGGCCGCGTTCTCCGGCGTCTTCGGCAGGTCGTTCAACGCCGCCTCGCGAATGTAGATGCCGGGCTCGATGACGAAGGCCATTCCGGCCTCGAGCGATTTGCGCGGCACACCGACGTCGTGCACGTCGATGCCGATCCAGTGCATCACACCATGCGTTGCCCAGATCTTGAATTGCATTCCACTGGTATCGGTCACGAGACCCAGGCGAACGAGCCCTGCGCGCAGGACTTCATCGCAGGCGTTTTGAATATCACGCGGCTGTCCACCAATCCTGGCTGCCTTTTCGCCGGCCTGCTGTGCGGCGTAGACGATCTCGTAGATGTCGCGCTGTTCACGGGAAAACTTCCCGTCGATCGGGTAGGTGCGCGTGATGTCGCCGGTGAGGCCCTGATAGTTCCCCGCGGCATCGACGAGCAGCAGATCGCCCGGCTCCATCTTGCGGCTGGATTTCTCGTAATGCAGGATGGTCGCGTTCGGACCACTCCCGACAATCGACGGATACCCCCAGCTCATCGCGCCGTTGCGCAAATACACTTCCTCGATGGCTGCCTCGACTTCGTACTCGTATTTACCCGGGCGCGCGGCGCGCATGCCGGCGCGATGCGCTTCACTGGAAATCTCGACGCTCTTGCGAAGTACGTTCTGTTCGTAGGGCGATTTGATCTGTCGCAGCTCGGCGAGAATCGGCGTCGCATCCTGCACGTTGAAACCAAAGAAGCGCTCGCGGAGCTTCGCCGCGAATTCGGCTGCCTGGCCTGGCGAACTGGCCAGGTCGAACACCGGCTCGAGAAGAAGCGCCAGCTTTCCACGCCCCTCGGATAACGCCTGGAAAAATCGCCCGTACTCCGTCGGCGCTCCCCCCATCGCACGTTTCGAAAACATCGCCGCGATGAACGGCTGGAACTGGTTGAGCGTCATGACCGTCTCGATGCCGCTTGCCGCTGATGCTTCCGCCGGCGTCAGACTGTGGCCGTTCCAATGCTCACGACGCGGATCCCCCTCGCGCACGAACAGTATCTCTTTCCGTGTTTCGTTGCCTGGCATCAGCACGAGGATGGTCTCTGGCTGATCGATGCCGGTCAGGTAAAGCAGGTTGCTGTCCTGGCGGTATTCGTAATTCACATCGTTCGAGTACACTCGCTCAGGCGCGCTCCAGAAGATTGCAATACTCTCGGGTCCGAGCCGTTCCATCGTATGACTACGGCGCGCCTTGAGATCGTCCTGCTGCGGTCCTGCAGCGGCCGTCATCACCGACAGCGCGAAGATGAGCAGTACCGCCGACGCGATCGTTACGGTTCGGCGTCCGCCTTCGCGCACGCGCTTCGGCGCGACAGGTCCGCCTTCGCGCACGCGCCTTGGCGCAACAGGAGCTCGGAAGTCGTTCTGTAAGTGGCACATGGTGGCCGGCCATGTTACCAGAGTTCCACCTTCGCGCAGACGCTTCGGTGGACAAGCCCACCTACGCGCGGCGTCCGCGCTTCGGCGAGGCAAGCCCTCTCCGTTCACCGGCAGGGTAGAGGCATTCACCGGAAACACCGGGATTCGCGCAGGATGGCGCCGTATGCTGACCAAAGATGAAATGCATCAGTGCCGCGAGTGGACACATGACGAACGAAGAAGAAACGCCTCGAACCAACAGTGGGCCAGTCCTGGTGGATCTCATCCTCGCCTTCGTTGGACTGGCGATGCTCGCGGATCGGACAGGGATCTCCGGCGGCCTCCACCTGGCGGGAAAGTTCTGGCCGTTCGTCATGATCGCTTTCGGAGTCACGCGTCTGATCGCACCGTCGGAACCACGGACGGGACATCCACCATCGAAGTGGACTGGCATCTGGTTCACCTATCTCGGTCTCTGGTTTTTCATCAACGAGTTTCATGTCTTCGGCCTCTGGTACACCACATCGTGGCCGCTTCTCATCGTCGGCACCGGGCTGGGGATGATCTGGCGAGCCATTGAAGCGTCCGATCGCCGATCGGGTCAGCGCACCGAGGGAGGGCGATGATGGACACCCCGCAGCCCGCTCGTCCGATCGCGCCGCAGCTTGTGATGGGCCTGCTCATCGTTGTTGTCGGCATGCTGTTCACGCTCGAAAACGTCGGCGTCATCGACGCCGATGAATACCTTCGTTACTGGCCGGTCGGACTGATTGCGGTGGGAATGTTGAAACTTTGGCAGGGAAGCGGCAGCGCCGTCTTCGGCGGCTTCATCTTCGTATTTGCCGGCGTCTGGCTCCTTCTGCAAGCGATGGGAATTGTGACCGTGAGTTTGTGGAACCTATGGCCGATGCTCCTCGTGTTTGCCGGCGCGTCGATGGTCTGGCGGGGTATGTATGGTGGGACCGTGGAGCGTGCGACGGCGGATGCTTACTCGACCGTGAGTGCCATGGCAGTATTGGCGGGCGTCAATCGTGGCAATACTTCCAAGACGTTTCGCGGCGGGGATCTCACTGCTGTCTTCGGCGGATGCCAGATCGATCTGCGGCAGGCCGCAATCGAGGGCGAAGCGGTGATTGACGTGTTCGCCATGTGGGGCGGAATCGAGATCAAGGTCCCGGAAAACTGGAATGTGTCGGGACGCGTGACGCCAATCTTGGGCGGCTACGAAGACAAGACCCGGCCTGTGCCTGATGGAACGAACCAACGGCTGCTCGTGCGCGGTCTCGTGATCATGGGCGGCATCGAAATCAAGAATTAGCGCGCGGGGGTTCCCGCCGTCGCCAAGGCTACGGCGAGGTCTCGCCATAGCGCGCATGTGTTAAGGACGCGCGGCGGCGGAGGGCCCGACGCGCACTGAGAAAAACGACCATGCATCCGATCCTGGCGCGAGGCACCCGCCTTGCGCTGTATCTGGCGGTCTGGACCATCATCGGCTTGCTGCTGGCCGCGTTGCTTGCCGGCCCTGGCGGACTTGCGGCCTCGCAAGCGCTCGCGATCGCGCTGCCGATCGCGCTTGCCTACGCGTTCTTCTGTCTCTCTGCCTGGTACGTGGCGCGCAGCACACCGATCGGTCCCACCGGCCCAGTTCGCCTTGCGGCCACGGCGCTGACCTCGTCGATGATCTCGAGCGCGGTGTGGCTCGCGGTTGCGCGTGGCTGGCTCGAAGTCTTCACGCGAGGCAGCGACCTCGCCTCCGGCCGCGTGTTTCTTGCCGTGCGGCCGCTGATCTTTGGTTTCGGTGTGCTGCTGTACCTCCTGTCGCTCGCGATCAGCTATGTGGTCGCGGCGTTCGAGCTCTCGCGGCAAGCGGAGCGGCGTGGCCTCGAGGCGCAGGTCCACGCGCGCGAAGCGGAACTTCGATCGCTTCGCGCCCAGATCGATCCACACTTCCTGTTCAACAGTCTGCATTCGATCAGCGCGCTGACGACCGCCGACCCGCCGGCCGCCCGCCGCATGTGTGTGCTGCTGGGTGACTTTTTCCGCGACAGTCTGGCGCTCGGATCGGAAGACCGCATTACGCTTGGCCGTGAGCTGCAGCTTGCTGAACGATTCCTCGAGATTGAACAGGTGAGATTCGGCGAACGACTGCGCGTCAGTGTCGAGGTCCCCGTGGACGGCCGCGTGTTGCTACCGCCATTGCTCCTTCAACCGCTGGTCGAGAATGCCGTGACCCACGGTGTCGCTCACGTCCTTGACGGAGGGCTCATAGCGATCAGCAGTTCAGTGACTGATGCGACATTGAGAATCGTGGTCGAAAACCCGTGCGACCTCGATCGTCCGCGGCGCACCGGCACGGGCGTCGGCCTGTCGAACGTGCGTGCTCGCCTGCGGGCAGTCTATGGCGACGATGCCCGCGTGACGTCAAAGGAAGCCGATGGGATTTGGCGGGTCGAGCTGACACTTCCCGCGGAACGATCGCAAGTCGCCGGGCGTCAGGAAATGCGGAGCACGAACGCGGAGCTGCCCTCATGACGACTGACTCGCTTCGTGTCGTGGTCGTTGACGATGAGCCTTTGGCACGGGCGGTGGTCCGCGAGTACGTGGCAGCGCATCCCGGCGTTGAAGTGGTTGCCGAGTGCGCGAACGGGTTCGAAGCGGTCAAGGCCGTGTCGGAGCTGTCGCCCGACCTGATGTTCCTGGACGTCCAGATGCCAAAACTGAGTGGCTTTGAAGTGCTCGAGCTCGTTGGCCGCTCGGTGCCCGTCATCTTCACGACCGCGTACGACCAGTACGCGCTCAATGCTTTCGAGGTCCACGCGATTGATTACTTGTTGAAACCGTTCAGCGCCGAGCGATTTGCCGAGGCGCTGGCGCGCGCGCGCGAGCGGCTCGCCGCGCGGGAGGGCATGCCGGTCGAAGCCCTCGTCGACGGAATTCGAACGAAGCAGGCGCCGCTCGAGCGCGTGCTGATCCGCGACGGTTCGAAAGTGCATGTCCTGCCGATCGAAAAGATCGATTACGTCGAGGCGCAGGACGACTATGTCGCGTTTCACTCTGACGGCAAGTCCTACTTGAAGGATCAAACGCTGGCCGCGGTCGAGCGGCTTCTCGATCCAGCCCGATTCGTCCGCATTCACCGCTCGTATCTGTTGAACATCGAACGCATCGCGCGGGTCGAGCTCTATGCCAAGGACAGCCGCGTCGCCATCCTCCGAGACGGCGCGAAACTGCCAGTCAGCCGCGCCGGCTATGCGCGATTAGCCAAGTTGCTGTAGCGTATTCATTCTGATGCGTCGTTCATTTATCGCCGTCTCACTCACTGTTCTTACTTGCACGTCGTTGGTCATCGCCCAAGATACATCCAGCAAATCACCTGACTGGGCGTATGGAGTACCGAACACGCCTCCCGCGGGAGGCGGCGCGCCGCGGCAGCCGGATACCTCGCCGAAACGGATTCCTGACAGCACCCAGGCGTTCACACTCGCCGAGTTGCGCGACTTCTTTCACGTCGCTGACTGGTTTCCGAATGATCACCCGCCGATGCCGGAGGTATTCGTCCACGGCCGCGCGCCGGACGTGCGGGGCTGCGGCATGTGCCACATGCCGAACGGCAAGGGACGGCCGGAGAACGCGCCCATCGCCGGCCTTCCTTACGCCTATGTCGTGCAGCAGCTCCTGGACTTCAAGAACGATCTACGCGCGAGCGCCGATGCGCGCAAGACCAACACGACGCAGATGATTCAGGCTGCCAAGGCGATGACCGACGATGAGATCAAAGCAGCGGCCGAGTACATTGCGTCTCTCAAGTACACGCCGTGGATTCGCGTCGTCGAGAGCGAAACCATTCCGAAAATGCGGATCGGTGGCAACGTGTTCTTTCCGAGTGCTGACGGAGGCACCGAGCCCCTCGGCAACCGCATCGTCGAAACGCCCGAGGATGCAGAGAGATTCGAACTGCGCGATCCGCATTCGGGTTTCGTCGCCTACGTCCCGCGAGGCAGCATTGGGAAAGGGGCTGCGCTGGCTTCGAGCGGCGGCAGCAAGACCCTGCCGTGCAATGTCTGCCATGGACAGGATCTGAACGGCCTCGGACCGGTGCCAGGCATCGCCGGACGGTCGCCGAGCTACATCATGCGGCAGCTGTGGGACATTCAGCAGGGAACCCGTAAGGGGGTGTGGTCACCACTGATGACGCAGGTCGTCGCAAAGCTTTCGCACGACGATATGCTGAATCTCTCCGCGTACGTGGCGTCGCTGGGTCGATAGTGACGTGCGGGCGCCTGCTTCGGCCAGACGTGGCCAAGCAGTCCCACCTACTGTGTCGTGAAGAGAATCCAAACGGACGTCGGGAATTGGTTGCCAGCGAGATCGGTATTCCAGAGATACACACCGAACTGATACTGCGTGCCCGGTTGCAACTGCCCGGTCGGCGTGACGATCATCGTTCGATAATCGGCCGAGAAGCTGACAGTGAACAACAGGTATTGCCCCGTCGCCGGGTGGTACAAATACAAACCGGTTCCGGTACTCAAAGACATCGCGCGAACCGGATTCATCGGTTCGCTGAACTGCACGCTCGGCGATACCGTCACCGGCACTCCGGTGCTTCCGTCGATTGGTGTGAAGACGACCGTGGCTGACGGAGCGACGAGATCGACCGTGTTGCCGGTTGTAAACGACGACGTGGCCGTCGGCATCACGTTGCCTGCGATGTCACTGATGCCGGCGATCGAAATCGTGTGCACCGTGTTCGCAGCCATGAACCCGTCAATGTCAGCGTCAACGTACGATTACCGTTCGAGAGCGTGCGGGCTGCGATCGGCAGCGTGTTGCCGCCCGCGAGGACGTTCACCTCACCGATGGTGGTCGCGCGGACCGGCTCATTGAAGATGACCTCAATGACCGCGTTTCGTGGCACGCCACTGAGAGCCGGTGGCGACACAGCCAGCACCTGTGGCGCGACCGTGTCGGTCTCACTCGACGTCGTGAAGAAGATGCTCACGGCATTGAGCGGGTTGCCTGCGAGATCGAGCAGGTTGCCTGACGGCCCGAAGAAATAACTATGCCCGGGCAGCAAGGTCGCCGCTGGCACGTACGTCCACACTCGGCCGTCGGCGCTCAACGATGCGGTGCCGCCGGCGACGCAGCCGGTCGAGTAGTCATAAGGGGCACAGCTCAGATCGAGCGGTATGCCTCCAGGATCCATCGGTTCATCGAACATGATCTGCAGCACCGCGTTTACGGGAACGTTGGTCGCTCCGTAGACCGGGTTCGCCGAAACGACGGAGGGGCGAATCGTGTCCGGAATCGGACCGGTGGTGAATGTCGCCGCCGTTGTCGGTGCCAGATGGCCGGCAATGTCTTCCGCTCCGTTCACCGACAGCGTCACTGCGGTCGACGCCGGGAGCGGAGCCTGCGGCGTCACATAGAACGTCTTGTTGTCGATGTGGCTGAGCACGAACGGCACGGCACCTCCGGCGGTCATCGAAACCGTCGTGGTGTTGATCGTCGTCGGGTTGATCGGTTCGCTGAACCGGATGATCCCGAGAGCGTTCAGGCCGACACCCGACGCGCCATGCGACGGAGCGATCGACGGAGCCGCGAGCGGAGACTCATCGCTCGTCGAACCAGCGTAGAAGTAGAAGTTCGTTCCGGCGAACGCCATGCCGTGCGTGTCCGTGATGTCCGCGGTGGCAAAGACGTAGTAGTACGCGCCTGCCTGGAGCGGATTCTGCGGCACGAAATGAATCGTCCGGTTGCCATTGCGCAGCGAACGTGTCCCGGCGATCGGTGATCCGGCGCCAAAGAGATAGACGCCGAAGGACCCGTCGGTCACCGTCGAGGGATTCAGCGGTTCGCTGAACTCGATATCGACAACGGAGTTCTGAGGATTCTCGAGTGTGCCGGCGACCGGGTTCGTCTGGACAGCGGTCGGCGCGAGGGTTGCCGGATCCGGCGCGACCAGGAACTGACCGTAGTACGGGAAGACAGGATTCCGCGACGGATCGGTCGCGCTCTCGGTAATGAAGATTTCGACGACGGAATTCGGCGCTAGCGGCGCGGACGGCGAAAAGAGCACCACGCGCCCGCTGCCTGACACGGTCACTGTGCCTGGCACCAGCACGCCGTTTTGAGCCACGAACGTGGCGCCGGGAACTGTCGCCGGATTCAACGCGGAATCCAGATAGAGGGTGATGCTGGTTGTCGGTCTGATCCCACTGCCGACCGGCCGCTGCGTGATGACGTTGGGCCGGAGCGCATCGAACGGGGCAGTGCTGAGGGAACTCGTGAATCCGGCGAACGCATTGCCGGACAGATCCCGAATGCCGGACGTTCCGACAATGGTGTAGGTGGTGTCGGGCGACAGGCTCGTCGTCAGGAAGATCATCCGGTTGTCGAGCGACCGCGTGATGCTCAGGAGCGTGGGAACCGTGACGTCCGCTTCCGATCCCGTCGTGAACTGCGGAAACAGATACTGGAGCGGATTCCCGGCGTAATCAGTAATCTGCGATGTGTAGTTCGTGTACCAAAGGACCGTCGTGTTCGCCGGGAAATGTGACGCGGGCGTGAACGTCACGATCGTATTCGTCGAATCGACCGAGTAGGTGCCTGCGACCTGGACGTACCCCAAATCCGGCATTTGCGCGTAAACCGGCATGGTGGCCGGACCAACCACCGAGCGAGTGATCGGTTCGCTCGTCACCATCACGATCGACGAATTCACCGCGACCCCGGCGGCACCGTTGACCGGACTCATGCTGACGACCGATGGCGCGGCGGTGTCGGCGGTTGCCGAAGCAGAGGTCGTGAAGCTGCTGGTAAACGCGGCCATCGTGTGGGCGGCCAGGTCGCGGAGGCCGCTGACGTTCACGGTGTATGACGTCGCTGGCGATAGGAGCGACGCCGGTGTGAATGTCAACGTCATTTGATCGCTGCCGAGCGTCACGGTTCCCGCGACCGCCGGCGTCAGCTGAATACTGTTGTTCGCGACCGATGTCTGATCGATCGCTTCGCTCATCACGACGCGCACGCGCGTGTTGACCGCAACGTTGGTGGCGGTGTTTGGCGGCGCGATCGTTGTCACGGTTGGCGCGGTCGCATCGATCGCGTCGCCGGTGACGAAGTAGATCCCGACACCCGGGCCGACGTTGCCCACCGAATCGGTGTAGCTGAAAAGGTTGCCCAAGTACTGGCTATACGGCAGTAGCGGCTGTGTCGGCGTCAGCACGATGCTCCGGCGATCGCCGGAGATCGTGATCGTCGCCGGAACCGGCGGTTGTCCTGCCGTGTTGTAAACGTAGATATTGCTCGCGTCGATACTGAGCGGATCGATCGGCTCACTGAGCAACACTCTGAAGACGGAGTTGAGCGGCACACCGACTTGTCCGTAGAACGGGGAAGAGGCGACGAACGTCGGAGCGATCAAATCGACATCGTTTCCAGTGGTGAATGTGCTCACGAACTGGGCCGACTGATTGTTTCCACTCGTATCGCGTACCTGGGCCGACACGGTGTAAACCGAATTCGATGCGAGCAACCCGGTCGCAGTCAGCGTGACGAGCCGATTACCACTGGTCAGCACCGACGACACGGGGACCGGAACGCCATTTCGCAGCAGCCTGACGTCGGTGATGCTGTTGTTCGCAATCGGCTCATCGAACAGCACCCGAATCTTCGCGTTCAGCGGCACGGAGGAGGCGCCATTGAGCGGGTTCACGCCCAGCACGGTTGGTGCGGTGCCGTCGGAGATGAGCGAGGTTGTGAAGTACGCCTGGAACGCCGCCATCAGATTGCCGGAGATATCGAATGCGCCCGACACTTGGGCCGAGTAGGTCCGATTCACAGCCAGGGCCGTCGCAGGCGTAAAGATGAACGTCCGCGCGTCCGCATTGGCAGCAAGCGTTCCCGCGACATAGCCGCCAAACCGGCTGTCGTAGAGGAAGAAATCCTGCTGCGCGAGGACGCTTGGTACGTCCGTCGGTTCGCTGAGCACGACCCGCAGCACACTGTTGGTCGGCAGGCCAGTCTGTCCGTACGTCCAGCTTGCGCTGACGACGAAGGCAGGCACGGTATCGGCCGCGGCTCCCGTCGTGAACTGCGACTGCAGTATTGGCACGTCGTTGCCAGCAACGTCGTACGGATCGATCAGGACCGTAATCAATGTATTGGCCGGCAGCGGATTCTGCGGGACGATACGCAGGCTCGTGTTGTTGGTGCCGAGCACGAGTGTCACTGGCACCGGGCCCGCCGGCGTCGACAGGGTCACGCTGCCCGGCGTCAGCGACAGCGGACTGATCGGTTCGCTGAAGCCGACCCGAATCGACCCGTTAATCCCGAAGTTGCTCGAGCCATTCACCGGCGCGACCGATGTCACCGTTGGTGCCGTGATGTCGCTCTCAGTCCCGAGGTAGAAGTAAAAGTTCGTGCCCGCGAACGGCGTGCCCTGGGTGTCTTGGATTCTGCCCTGGAGGAACACGTAGTAGTAGGCGCCCGCCTGCAGGGGGCTGCCCGGAACGAACCGGATCGTCCGATCCCCGTTCCTCAGCGATAACGATCCAGGAATTGCCGTGCCCGACCCGAACAGATACACCCCGAAGTTGGCCGGCATCGTGACGGTCGCCGGATTCAGCGGCTCGCTGAATTCGATTTCAACAATCGCGTTCAACGGATTGTTCGCGCTGGCCATTGACGGCGATGTGCGCACGATCACGGGTGCACCGACCGCCGGATCTGGCGCAACCGTGAAGGAACCGCTGAATGGAATCATCGCGTTGCCGAACGT